>JBBCIV010000101.1:0-7623 GCA_037189665.1 Phycisphaerae bacterium
CTACGAGGCCAACCGCGCATCCGTATTTCAGTTGGATGGTGTCTTCCCGGATCGCCGGCTGGACATGCTTATTCAGGGGGACTGGGTTCCAGTGTCGGCGGTGAGGCGATATGCGGGCGAATTGGGTCTCTCGAATGCGGATGCCATCAAGGCGTTGGCCGAGGCCGTTTCGATGGACAATCGCACGCCGCGTCTTGGCGCCGTCTCCGAAGACAAACACCGCTGGGCGATGTCACGCGACGGCCAGCGACTGGCGCAGTTGCAGGGCATCGTCGACAAGTGGGGTGGGATCGGGGCGTTGCCGCCGGCGTCGCAGTTTGAGTACGATCGGCTGAGCCGAGTGCGGGCGGGCGAATCGCCGAATTCAATCGCGCTGGGCCAACTCTGGCAGGGCTTGAAGATTGTGGCGGAAGACGTCGCAAGTGCAAAAGCGATGGCAGGAGCGAGGCCCAGAATTGCACCGCTGCCAGATTGGAATCGGGGCATCCCCCGACTGGTTGATCAGCAATGGGCATATACCGAACTGACAATCGGTGGCAAGCAAGTGCATTCTGTGCCGTTGGCAGAACTCAAACTCGTCGATCCAAATGTCTTTCGAGGGCAACGGGCGGTGGATTTTGTGAATGACGTTCGGATTAATGGAATCCGACTGCCCATACAGTACGTGGTCATCGGTGGCGAGAAATACGCTGTGCTCGGTAGTAATCGACTCCGGGCTGCCCGGCTCGTAGGCATCGGGAATGTTCAAGCATTTGAGGGTAAACTGCCAATCAGAGGCTATTTTACAGAAGATGAAGTAATCAATGACCATGTTTGGGCAAGATGGGGTTTCAAAAGGTGATAGTGAATGGCAATTTGGGAACATAATCTTACGTTGGTCCCATCGACGGCCACTGCACTGCTCGGATTAGCGCAAAGTGCTGGGATAGAGATCCTGGAAACTCTCGGAATCTGGCGAAAATTTTCCTTGGATGATTTCCGATTGTGGCTAGGTGTTGATTGGCAATGGCGAACGGGTTGGATTGAGAAACTCTCAATTGCTGAGTTCTGCCCGAAGGGAGGCCGCATTGAATTCTACAGTCATGGTGGTGAGATCATCGACGTGCAGATTGTATTCGATCTTCGCGAGGATCCGTCAAAGCTGATCCATCACACGGTGCGATTGGTGCAAAAGCACGATTTGCTCTTTGTGAATGCAGATCTCACAATTTGTGATCCCGACGAGGCATGCCTGAGACGGCAACTGATAGAATCATCTGCAGCGGCTTTCTTGCGGGATCCGAAGCTATATCTGGGAGACGCTAACGAACTCTGATTGCTGCCGGCGTCGCAGTTCGAATACGATCGCCTGACCCGCACGCGGGCGGGCGAGTCGCCGAACTCAATCGCGCTGGGCCAACTCTGGCAGGCGACCAAGATTACGGCGGAGAATGTGATAGTTGCGAAGGCGTCGGCGACGGGAACCGGCGCAGCATCGCTTGGGCGAAGGGTTCCAGTAACAATGCGGCGACCCGCTTCAGGAGAAACGCCAGTTACACTGACGGTAAAGGGAAATCCCGTTCGCTACGATCTGAAGTCGCTGTACCATTACACCAACGAAGCAGGTGTGAACGGGATCGTCACGTCGGGTGAATTGCGGCCGTCGCTCTGGCGTGTCGGCACTAAAGATGTGCGGTATGGAAATGGGCAGTATCTCACCAATATCGTTCCCGGTACGATGTCACCCGCGAAGGTCGCACGCCAGCTCATCGGCAGACCGAACAAGTACAAGTTCACCCACTTCGTTGAAGTGGATGTCTTCGGGCTACGCGTGATACAAGGGCGCGATGGCGTCTTTGTAGTGCCAGGCAGCAACCCGCTAAACATTAGCGGTCGAGTTTTGAGTAATGGGAAGGTGGTGTCGCCATGAAATACATTCGAATGCTGTGGAAGCATGAGGATCCTGATGAGCCCGTCGTAATCTTCAACGAGATCGACGCCGACCAGTGGGAACATCGGAAGGTTGAAGTCTGGGCAAACGGTAGAAAGGGTTATGCTGACAATACCGAGGAAGCGGGCGGAACGCGTCTCGGAATAGAACCGTGGGAGGATGGTGAGCTGGAAGAGATGGCGATCGATCCGGAGTTCGACGTTCAGTACATCACCAAGGAGGAGTTCGAACAGGTTTGGGCTGAACGAAGCAGATTGTGAGGGCGCGGCTATGAAGGTGTGTTCCTGATCCCAAGCAGCAGCCCGCTCAACGTCAGCGGACGTATCATTAGCAACGGAAAGGTGGTGGCGCCATGAGATACGTAAAAATGCTTTGGAAGCAGGATGATCCGGGCTATCCCGCAACCATCTTTAGCGAGGTTGACGGCGAGGGGTGGGAGCGCCGCAAGGTAGAGATTTGGTTCGACGGGCGCAAGGGATACACCGACTCCGAGGTCGAATCGGGTGGAACAGGTCTTGGTCTGGAGCCGTGGGAGAACGCCGACCTTGAGATGCTACAAACGGATCCGGAGTTCGAGGTTGAATACATTACAAAGGATCAGTTCAAGCAAGTCTGGGCGAAGCGGCGCGACTTGTAAGAGATGTCTCCCGTAGGGCATCAGCGAAGAGCTTTCATGAAGTTGGGCTTTCATACGTTCACGTCAAACCGCCGCTTTCCTAAGGCGTTGCGGAGAGTCCACGATAAGATCGAGGCTCTAAAGGTGCTCCTCGCACCGATTGAGGTATCCGGCCGCGTTAACAACGTCATGCTGACCTTCATTGACGAGGATCCTTCGGTAATCCGGGTGACCACGCGGGGCAAAACAGATGACATCTATGAAGTGGACGTTGGCTACGACTTTGCTCACGCCTACCCGCCGGAGGATGATGTGTTGGTCATTCAGTTGATCGAGGAGAAGCTGAAGGATGTCATGGATACGAGCGACGCATTTGCGTCAAAACGGGAGGAACTGTTGCGATTAATCATGCATTGGACGACCGAAGCGATTGGAGTCTGAGAATCAGTTCGATGGAGCCCGTAGGCGTAGGGCGAACAAAATCATGACTTTCATCGAAAACGAGGTCAGGCGTTCAGAGAAAATGCTCGCGAGATGGCGTGGTAAGCCTGCCCGTGTTCGAGGTCCATATCAAATCCAGGTGCCATGTGTCGATGCAATTGTGTCCGCTGGCGAGCCCGACAGGAACCTGCTCATCGCTTGCATCGATCCCCAGTCCGTCTCCGGGCCGCGCGAGTGGAGCGATTCTCACATCATCCTTCGCCCCGTCAAGCTCGACGACGGCAGCGAGGGCGTCGAAATCCTTGACGAAGCGAACGGGGTCCGCATCGTCAGCGCGATGTTTGAAGTGAAGGAAAACGTCAAGCTCAAGGGCGAGGGATGACGCGGCCGCGGTCGCAAGTACCACTATCCGTACCGGGAGTACGATCCGGCGGACGGGCGGTGGATGACACGCGATCCGCAAGGCGAGAGCAGCGGGCTGAATCTGTATGCATTTGTCGAGAACGATCCGATAAACGCCGTCGACCCGACGGGCATGGAGCCGGTTCCGATCGATCTGACCAATGCGGACATCCACACCGTTCAGGCTCGTGGGTTGATGACAGATTTCAAGGACTACAAGCGTCCTCAGGCCACCGTGTTCATGATCAACGGCAAGGCGAGGCGTACAGGGCGGTGCTGCGGTCTTACCAGATGCAGTCCTCCGAGGGCATTCTATTTCAGGGAGTTGGCACGGAGATGACTGCTGGCGCAAAGCAGCAGTTTGCGCTCCATGGTCAGGCGGCAAATGCTGCTTTCGGCGTTGCCGTTACGCCGCAGTACGTGCAATCGTGGTCCGACGACGCGTACGATCGGTATTACTGGCCTAGCGAAGAGATTCCGTGGGCGGTGGATGCGGTGAGGATGGAGCAGGGTGCGATTGCGGGGCCTGGAAATGCCGAATACATCCCGCTGGTTGGTTCAGGATGGGACGCGGTTCGGCAGTGGCAGCGCGGCAATTTGGGTGGCGCGATGTTCAGCGGAGCGCTGACGGTAAGTGATGTGTTCCTCGTCAAGAGTCTTGGGCAGGCCGGCCTACGCTTAACAGGTGATGCCGCACGTACTATTGCGGCACTGATGGCGAAGAACGGTGCGGGAGACGGACTAGGTCTGACGGTGCGCGCGGGTGCGGTCGAATTCAATGCACCTAGGACACTGCTGAAGCCGACGGGTTGCTCTACTAACTGTGTCGAAGTTAGTATTGCCACGGAGAGAATGCTTCGCGGTGACCTTACGGCACGCGCGATGGCGACCGATTTAGCTGTTCCCTTCAAAACGATAACGACAGCTTTGGGACAGCCTAAATTTTTGATGCCGAATGTTTCATCTGTGTCGAATCTTGATGGAACACTTGCTTTCATTCTCCCACAACACGGTGATAGTGCCATCGTGGTTGCTAGCAGAGGCTTGAACATTCCTGGACATAGCTTCAATGTAGTTAATCATCACGGGAGACTGATAGTCTATAGATAACCAGAGCAGGCAAGCGTTCCAACTAAGTGCAGACTCATTTTCTGGACAAAGTTTCCAGACTTTTGATGTATATAAATATTAAAAGCGAGGAATCGTTATGATCGAATATGTAGAGGCAGTACGGTTGGCAAATACCTACTTGGCAGAAATACAGTCACGTCACCCAGAGGCAGAACTGATGCTTCTTGACGAAATGAAGTTTGTTGAGCCTTGGGGATGGGTTTTCCCGTTCAATGATCGACGTTACATTGTTGAAGGAAATACGTTGTATGCACTTTGTGGCAACCGCCCAATCGTAGTCCTTAAGCTAGATGGCAGCGTGCAGCAATTGCCAATGGAATTTGGCGTATGGGACATCGCGGAGAACATCAAGTTGTTCGCGGCAAAGCTGGCGATATCTCATGCCAATGAGACAACTTAGACTGTGCCACGGCGGCTTTTCTTCTAAAAGTGAATAACAGCGATAGCCCGATGCTCGGGGCGCTTCCTATTCTACGACGGCGGCGGGAACGTAATGGGACTGACGGATGCTACGGGCACCGTGCTTGCGACCTCCGAGTATGACCCATTCGGAATCTCCTAAATTAAAGTGGTACGCAAGCGGTGCTGGCAACGAACCCGTTCCTATTTAGCACGATGTACCGGGATGCCGAGACGGGCAAGTACCACTATCCGTACCGGGAGTACGATCCGGTCGATGGCCGGTGGATGCAGCGCGATCCGCAAGGAGAGAGCGGCGGGCTGAACCTGTACAGTGCGTTCGTCAATGACCCCACAAATCACGTGGATCCGGACGGATTCGAAGCCAAGCGACTCTCAGCGGTGATGGCCGAAGCATACGACGAGGCTGGTAAGACGGGAGGAAATCCTGACGAGATTTTGAAGTCGAAGATCAATTGGTACTGGAGAAGGTTTACCTCGGTCATCGGCGACGCTGACATGGATTTCATGGGAGCGAATCGCACACATCCGTATCGACTTGACGGCAAGTTCCCCGATCGCCGACTGGACATGCTCATCGGTGGCGACTGGGTCCCAGTTTCAGCAGTGAGGCGCTACGCCAGCGAGTTGAGTCTTTCGAACGCGGACGCCCTCAAAGCAGTGTCTGAAGCGGTCGCGATGGACAATCGCACGCCGCGTCTTGGCGCCGTCTCCGAAGACAAACACCGCTGGGCGATGTCACGCGACGGCCAGCGGCTGGCGCAGTTGCAGGGCATCGTCGACAAGTGGGGTGGGATCGGGGCGTTGCCGCCGGCGTCGCAGTTTGAGTACGATCGCCTGACCCGCACGCGAGCGGGCGAGTCGCCGAACTCAATCGCGCTGGGCCAACTCTGGCAGGCGACCAAGATTACGGCGGAAAGCGTTGCCATCGGCAGACAGCTGGCGGGAGCGAGGCCGCAGATCAGCCCGCCCCTGAGTTGGAGCATGGGCCAGCCGACCACCGTGTCGCCAACGGGGCCGAGCCAGATGCCGGTGCAATTGAATCGGTCAGACGGCAATCGTTGGCGCGATGTCATCCGCGCTCAGTTTTATAAAACGGAAGTGGAAAAGCAGGTCAGGGTGTTTAACGCAGATGGAACCGTCGTGCCTGGATATTTCGTGACAGATATTGTTGTTCGATCACCAATCGGAGCGCCCTGGTTGATTCCTGAAGCAAAGCTACACTCCGGAGTTGACCTAACTAAATCACAGGAAAAACTCACCCCGTTGCTTCAATCGTATGGTGGATTTTTCCGCGCGACTGGGGAGTACATCCCGCCAGGTATTTTCAGAAGAGTCGATGGGCCAGGTCCATTGCGATAGGAAGTAACCATGAATGAAAAAAATCCGCCTGAGGCGATTGATTTTCTCTCGCTAGAGAATGACGACACGGTACTACTCCATTTGCTCGTCAACGGTAGCTGGGAGCCGTACGACGGCGTTATGGAGTGGTTGATCCAGAAGCTGGACAACTACGTCCATTTCGTCGTATCCGGTCAGATGGCAGAAGACACCAGATATAGAGGACGTGCAGCAACCATTATTGTTCATTCAGAACGTTTCCCACCGGAGTTGGCAATGCATACGCTTGCGCGCGTCCGGAAAGCTGTAGACGCTTACGCCATATCACTCAGGTTAACCGTCGGCGACCAGGCACACCAGGCGGTTCAACTGCCAGACGCAGAGTAGCGAAAGCGAAAAAATCATTTCCGTAGGCGTACCGTAAATAAAGTCATCTCCGGCTCGTGCGGCTTTTTTCGAAGATATAGACGTCATGGCAGATGATCGGAATCATTTTTTTCAGGCCGCAAAGTCGCGCGTCCTTAAACGCGTCTTCCAGCCTGCCGACTTCATCAAGGGTAAAAAGATGTTCGTCCGAAAGGTGAGCGGGCAGATTCACGCGGTGCAGTTTCAGGCGTCGACATGGGGCGGAAAGTATTTCGTGAATGTAGGTTTGAGTTTTGACTGCCTGCCGGGGATGTCGAGTATCGAACATGGTATCCATCTCGACTTTTCAGAGTTGGATGTTCTAGACCTATTTATCTATGCCCGGCTTGAATGATTAATGCCCTTCCCGTATCCGCAAGAATGGTCCTATCGTGAAGACAATGCAACAGTCGAAGAACAACTGAAATTGAATGCCTGCAATGCCGTTGCAGCGATAGAGGATTATGGTGAAAGGTGGAATAATATAGACAAATTGCTCGCGGATTTGCCGCCGCAATTACTCGAGCACGATGATCTGGTAATTCAGCAGCACATCAAAAACCATACGCCTGCGGAAAAATTGCCGCCGTCACCTATATCCTCTGTATTAGGAAATGGATGGAAATACTTAAGAGAAGAGTTAGCGTATTCGCTGACAGTAATTGCGTTGCGGCAGAAACGCCTCGATTTGGCTGCGGGTTACCTTGTTCACGCCGAGAAGCATGCGCGCTCGTACGCGCTACAGCGCGAATTGCGTCGATTGTGGGAACAGATCCAAGGAGGTGCTGCATAATGGCAGCCGCGACCGGCGGCTGGGTGCGACGGCGGTTCGCCGGCAGACGGACGGCACGGCGCAGAATCAGACTTGGATCTGGACGTACGACGGCGTCGGTCAGCTTGATACGTACGCGGAGACGGCCAACAACTGGACGGAGGA
>JBBCIV010000102.1:0-3844 GCA_037189665.1 Phycisphaerae bacterium
TGCTGGTGCTGGTGCTGGTGCTGGTGCTATAGGACTATATCTATCTATCGCTTTTTTGACCGCATCAAGTATCGCCTTACTATTTAGAGGAGGCAATTCAGCTAAGGCATTATTAGCAACAATCTGAATCTTCAAAAGTACGATAAGATATTTTTCATAATCTTTTAGAGGAGACAAACCCATTTTTTTCAAAATTTCCCTTTACCTCTTCATAGAATGCTTTCCAAATTGCGGGATCGTGGTTCTTAACCCCCGCGACTGCTGATTCAAGTGCCGTAGTATCTATGTTCATACCTGCTCTCTTGTGCCTGTGAGGCACGCTGTTTGACTTCCCCCTTCACCTGCCAGTTGTACCCAATCGCCCCCCCCGAGAAAACAATCGTAGTTCGTGCTCAGAAACACCCTCCAAGAGCATCAGGGGAAATGTTTTAGCCAAATAGGAAAGACGTAGGACGGCTTTTTTGACTGGGACGATCCTAAGATCATCCCATGAGTCAGACGATGTATCGCTTAGCTGCGAGGAACAGGAGAATTAACACTGCAAATTTCGTACCAAATGGCTCTATTTTGTTCTTACCACTGGTAAAACTCAATATTTTACGGTGCCGCAAAACAGACATAAAATACTATTTTAAAAGTAATTATAGCAATTTAAAAAACTAATATCGTGTCACATAGGATGGCCGATAATTGTAGCAACGACGGTACTGACATGCGACCTTGGTTGCCCATCGCCTTAATTCTTTTAACGCTGGCCAGCAACGCCAGCGCAGGAGTGTACCTGACGATCGTCCGCCGCTCCGGCGGCAGCGATTCAGGCGTTTCCGCCCGCAACTCCGCCGCCGCCGAAGCCCGGCGACAGGTGACGGTTGCCCAAACCGAGTTCACGCGCGCCTACAACCAGGCCGTCCTCAATAACCCGCACGCCTACGACCTCAAACAAGCGCGGATCGACCTCGCCAAGGCCCATCGGCAACTCGCGACCGCCACGTCGGACGCCAAAGCCGAACTGAACAAGCAGTCCGATTACCGGGCCGTCAACATCGATATATGGGGGCTGGAAGACAAGCTTTCCCGCGAAAGGGACATCGCCAAGCGAACCGAGATCGCTCATCAATTGTTCGACCTCCGCCGCAAGCGGTCCACCATCGAGTCCGAGGCTTTCAGCAATGACGCCTCCATCACCGTCGCCAACGCCGGCGTGATGGAAGCCATGAACGCCCTGCGGAACGCCGAGCAGATGTACCAATGGCATCTGACCAAGGACGCCGGCTTCACCGCCGCCAAGTCCAACCTCGACGCCGCCCGCGAACGCCTGGCCAATCTCAACAGCTGACCGCGCTTGGCAAACCCGCCGGCCGCCGGTACTATCTCCCGCCTACCTCGCCCAGGTGGCGGAATTGGCAGACGCACTACTTTGAGGTGGTAGCGGGTAACTCCGTGCAGGTTCGAATCCTGTCCTGGGCAAATTACAAACGCCGCTAACACAAGATGTTAGCGGCGTTTTTCGTTTATCAAAATGAACTTGTGTCACTGTCAGTCGAAGATGAGGTCGATCGGATCGGCGATGTACACGTCGTCTTCCTCGCCGCCGTAGAGTGAGTCTTTGGCGCCGTCGTTGGCGACGAGCGTATCGATGCCGAGTTGGCCGTAGAGGCGGTCGTTGCCTTTGCCGCCGATCAGGGAGTCGTTGCCGTAGCCGCCATAGAGACGGTCGTTGCCGGCATCGCCATAGAGGGTGTCGTCGCCCGTGCCGCCTTCGAGCATGTCATCGCCGAGATTGCCGTAGATAAGGTCGTTTCCGGCGCCGCCGTACAGGCTGTCATTCTGACGTGATCCGATGATCGAGTCGTCGTCGCCATCGCCGTAGAGCTTGAAGAACTTGCCCGGCCGGAGGAGGGCGGTGTCCTTCACCTGGATCCAGTCCCTTCCGGAGCCGCCGTAGACCGTGCCGTAGACGCCGACCAGCGGGCCCGGATCGGTCAGCACGGAATCGAAGTAGAGTCGGTCGTCGCCGTCGCCGAGGACGACGTTTCCGGGGGCGCTCAGGTAGAGCCGATCATGCCCGGCCCCCGCGTCGATCTGCGTGAAATCGTCGGAGAACGGGTCGTCGCCGGTATAGATGGTGTCATTGCCGGCCCCGCCCTCGATGGTGTCATTGCCGCCGCGGCTGCGGATGACGTCGTTGCCGCTGCCGCCGCTCAGGAAGGCGGCGTGGCTGGAGTAGGACGATTCGCCGATCGGGTGGTCGTTGATGATGTCGTTGCCCTCGCCGCCCAGCACGCTGTCGGCACCGCCGATCTCGTCATTGCCCCGGCCGCCGTCGATCAGTTTCACGTTGTACCCGCCATAGCCGACGTCGTCGCCGTCCCCGAGGTTGACATAGACATCCTCCACGGCCGTGCCGCGCGAGACCTCGAAGGTGTCGTTGCCGCCGTTGGTGTTGATCGTGACGCGACTGTATTGCCCGATCTTGATCGGCAGCACTTCGCCGTCGATCTGGAGATAGTTGAAGCTGGGGTCCTGGTTGCCTTCAGCGCTGTTGAGATAGACGGAATTATTGCCGTCATCGCAGTTGATGATCAGCTCGCCATTGACGACAGAGGTGGCGAAGGCGAACAGCACGCGCTTCTCGAGTGACTGGAGATGCATAGTAGAGCTCCCTTTTTGCCACTGAACGGAGTTGGTCAATTCGCGCGCAGCCCATCCCGGCCTGCAAATGACGCGAGACAAGGTCGGAAGACATTTACATGCTTCGGTACGGTCGTCCGCCGCCACCCCGCCGATGTGGCCTCTATATAGTTAATGTAGTCGCAATCCGCATTGGATTTCAAATAAAAGCCAAAGCGACCGCGGCAATACAGCGCGGCCGACAGGCTTGGGCAGAATTCGTCCGGCGATCGTTATCGCAGCATCCGATTGACACCTCGGTCCAAAGTTTGCCCCCTCATGATGTCGGCTACTATGCTGTGGGACATATGACCATTGCCGAACTGATGATTCCCGAGTTGAAGCGTGAGGCAGAGACGACCCGCCGCCTGCTGGCACGCATTCCCGCTGATAAGCTCGGCTTCACCCCAGGCGCCGGGTTGCATACGGTCGGCTGGAACGCCAGCCACCTGGCGGAGATCGTTGGTTGGGTGTCGGGCATCGTTCGCGAATCCGGCCTCGACCTCGCCGCCGTCGATGCCGAGCAGCAGGCCGCCGCCGCCCGCTTTGCCGACCTCGCGGCGTTGCTCAAACAGTTCGACGACAACCTTGCCCAATCGCTGGTGGCGCTCGAAGGCGTTGACGACGCGACGATGGACGAGCCGTGGACGATGCGCATGGGCGCACACGAGATCTTCACGATGAAGAAAGGCGACTGCCTGCGCAAATGGGTATTCACGCACACCGCGCATCACCGCGGCATCCTCTCAGCGTCGCTCCGCCTGGCGGGCGTGAAGCACGGCTCGATCTACGAAGAATGATCGCGCCGCTGCCAGAATACAGCTCGTCGCAAAAGCAAAGTTAATTTTCGCGTTTCGACATTCGGACATCGGTATCATCGGCGCAGAGTTGGTTCATCCGTCTGGCGAAGGAAACCTTCCCCCCTTATGCGAATTGCGATGGTCTTTGTTACGTGTGCGATATTGTCCGCCAACGCGATGGGAACGTCCGCAGCCGTGCCGCAGCCGGTCAACCTCATCTTCGATTCTGACATGGACGGCGACTGCGACGACGTCGCCGCCCTCGCCTTGCTGCACATACTGGCAGATCGCGGCGAGGCGAACATTCTCGCGACGGTAACGTCGTGCCGCAGCGAGTGGTCGCCGCAGTGCATCGACGCGATCAACGCTTACTA
>JBBCIV010000103.1:0-61633 GCA_037189665.1 Phycisphaerae bacterium
ATACCAACAACAACGGCGTCCTCGACTCGGGTGAGAAGTCCATCGTCACCGGCGCTGACGGCTCGTTCACCTTCACCGGCCTGGCCGCCGGCGCCTATTACGTGCGTCGGGTGTTCCCCAACGGCTACACCTACAGCAACGAGCCGCTTAATCTCACGCTGACCGCCGGCCAGTCGATCACGGGCGCGAACATCGGATCGCAGTCGACCACGTCGCCCACGCCCACCCCGACGCCGACGCCGACGCCGACGCCGACGCCGACCCCTACGCCTGCCAACGACATCCGTTGGACCAAGGGCGTCAACATCCCCGTGGCGCGCGTTGAGCCGCAATCGGCGGTGGTCGGCAACAAGCTGTACGTCTTCAGCGGCTACTCCGACAGCACCTGGCAGCCCAGCAAGCGCGTCGACGTTTACAACGCCGACACCGGCACCTGGACCCGTCTCGGCGACATGCCGATCGGCACCACTCACGCCGGCGTAGCCGTTGTCGGCACGAAGATCTGGATGGTCGGCGGATATACCGCCCGCCCGGGAACCGTCGATCGCCAGGATGTCGGCTCGACCCAGGTGCTCATCTACGACACGCTCACCGACAGTTGGTCCTACGGCCCTTCCCTACCCACCAAGCGCGCCAGCGGCGGCCTGGCGATGGTGGACAACAAGCTCTACTTCTTCGCCGGCGAGCAGCCCGACCGCACCCACGTGCGCGACATGTGGATGCTGGACCTGTCGAACCAGTCGGCCGGCTGGCAGAGCCGCGCCGCGATCCCCGAGGCCCGCAGCCACTTCGGCACGGCGGTCGTCGACGGCATCATCTACGCCATCGGCGGCCAGCAGGGCATCGACGCCAACTCGGTCCACCTCAAGACCAGCTACTCCTACAACCCCGTCACCAACGCATGGACGCGCCTGGCCGACATGTCGGTGGAGCGCTCTCACCTGAGCCCCAACACCATCGTGGTCGATGGCAAGATCTACTCCTTCGGCGGCGAGTACAAATACAACCAGGACCTGGCCAACGTGCTGCAGTACGACCCTGCGACCAATAAGTTCACCGAGCTGTCCCCGCTGCCTGCCGCCCGCGCCTCGGGCGCGGCCGGGTATATCAACGGTCAGTTCATCTTCACCGGTGGCAAGAAGAGCGGCTTCTTTGCCGACACCTACATCGGCACGTTCACCTGATACGATCCGCGCCGGACAGCAGGCGTTTTTGTGCGGAGGCGAGCGTAAACCGAGCTATTTGCTCGTCTTTACGCTCGCCTTCGGCAGTGAAACGTCCGAGCTCACACTGCCGATGCGCGCCCCCTTCAACCGATAGGTACCGGTGATCTTCGATCCGTCCTTCATCTCGCACACGATGCCCTGCTGCGTGAGGCGCGAACTGGTGCCGACCGGCACCGGCTGAAGGTTGAACGACGCGCCGTTCTTCAGGAGCGCCTTGGTCAATTCGACGCAGTCCTTGCTGAGACTGTTGGGCAGCGCGTCGGCCTTGTGCCACCTGATCTCGCCCTTCTCAATGGCGGACAGCAGCGCGTCGAAATCGTCGAAAGCCTGCTTCTGCGAAGCCGCCCGGCCGAGGTAGCTGGTGAGCATCTGCGTGGCGGCGCGGGCGTAGACGTCGACGCTGGCATCGCGATCGTCGCTGGTCCACCACGTCTTCCACTTATCCTCAAACCCCTCGGCGGAGCCGAAGGTGTCCTGCCAGGCCTTTTCCCACGGCACCTGTCGGTTGAGCGCGATCATGAATCGGCCGAACGCCTTCTGATAGCGCCCGTCTTCGCCGTGCGCGAGGAAGGTGACCATCGCCCATGCCTGGTCGTAGTTGTTGATGTTCAGCTCGCTGTTCCACTGCCGATGCGAGGTGCGCATCATGCCCTCGATCGACTTGAAGCCGCCCTTGTCGAACACCCCCTGGATGCGCTTGAGGCGATGCTTGGGGATCGCGCCGCTGACGAAGCCGTCGCCGGTGTAGACCGCCTCGCCGAAATACTCGGCCAGCCCCTCGTTCACCCAGATCGGCATGTCCCCGCCGATCACCGCAGCGGCGAACTGGTGGAAGCCCTCGTGCTGGATGGTATGCCAGACGTTGTTGTCCAGCCGCTCACCCGCAATCGCCATGAGCGATTCGCCCGTGAACACCCCCGCCGACCCTTTGATACCGCCGTTGCGGTGGTAGTCATCGGCCTTGCGGAAGAGCAGGAACGGCAGCTTCTGGTTCAGCTTGCCGGAGAAATCCCGCGTGCGCGACGCGTACTCGTCCACCATCGCCTCCATGCGCAGGAGCACTTCCTGCTCCTCCTCGGGCGTCAGGTCGTGGATGAGGTAATGGTACTTCCCCTCAACGCGTTTCATCCCGGCGGGCACTTTGGGCGGCAAACCTGCCGCCAGCGTCGAAAACGCGAGGCAGAACACCAGGCAGATCGGAAAAACCACGCGCATCACGCTCTCCAGAACGAGGGGGCAACTGGCATCCCCACTGGATGCAGGCTACATTCTTCGCGTTCGTATTCTACCTATGTCCACCTATAGACGTAATGTTCTTGTCGGCGTCGTCATGCTGGCGGCACTGGGAATGCTTGGATGGATGATCCTGCGATTCGGCGGGATGATCGCCCAGCCGTTCGCAGGCCAGATGATCAAGGTCCGCTTCCTCGCCGACCGCGCCGACGGCGTGAGCGACGGTTCGGGCGTCTACTACCTCGGCGTCAACGTCGGCCGCGTAGTGAAGGTGACGCTGGGCGACAACCTGGAAGACATCTGGTTCGACGCCGAGATCGAGGCCTCCCGCGCCCTGCCGGCGGGCATGACCGCGCGCATCCGCCAGGCCTCGCTGCTCGGCAGCGGGTCGCGCATCGAGCTGATGCTTCCGAGCCCGCACGGCCCCGACACGATGAAGGCCGGCGACGTCATCAGGGCCCAGTTTGTCGGACTCGAGTTCTTCCCGCAGGAAATCAAAGACCTCAGCACCGAGGTCGCCGCCGCCGCCAAGCAATTCCGCGAGGCGAACGTGGTGGGCAACCTGAACTCACGCCTCGCCGAAGTGGGCGAGGTGCTGGGGGAGACGCGAAAGACGCTGGAGAACGCGAACAAGATCGTCGCGGATGAAAAGGTTCGCGCCGACATCATGGCCGCGATCGAGAACATCAAGGCGTCGAGCGAAAACGTCCGCAGCGTTACCGAACGGGCGGACAAGATCGCGGGCGCGATGGAGCGGGCGGTCGACAACGTCGACAAGGCCAGCGCCACCGCCAATACCGAGCTGACCGACATCGCCAAGGTCGCCAAAACCCGCTTGGAAGAAGTCGGCAAGGTCGTCCAGCAGGCCAACGAGATCGCCGCCAAGATCAATACCGGCCCGGGCACTGCGTCACAGCTCGTCAACGACCCGAAGCTCTACCAAGGCCTCGTCGATACGACGACCGAGCTGAATCTCACCATCAAAGACCTGAAACGACTCGTTCAACAGTGGGAAGAAGAAGGCGTGTCGCTGAAGCTCCGATGAATGGGGGTTTCATCGCTGAGACGCAGAGAGCGCTGAGATCGACTTGTTGACGCGCGGCATGACTGTATTCAGTAGCACGGGCGTCTCGCCCGTGAAGATCCGCATCAAACGAAAACACGGGCGAGGGCGCCCGTGCGACTGCGCGGGCGCCCTCCGCATCTCCGCGGTGAATCATGCGAACGTCCCGCGCCACGTCGTTTTCTCGAACGTGCTGTTATACCCGGCCGTGAAATAGATCTGGCCGTTGATCAGGTCGGCGATGCCGCTGAAACGGGCGCTCGGCAGGCTGGTGAGCGCGGTCCACGTGTTGGTGATCGGGTTGTACTGATCGACGTTCCGCAGCTTCGCCTGGGCCACGCCTTCGCCGCCCATGGTGATGATGGTGTTGTTGAACACCATGGTGCTATTCGTGATGTGCGACCGTGCCGAAGACATCGACGCCAGCGTCTGCCAGGTGTTGCTCGACGGGTTGTAGCGCCAGACCGTGTTTTTGTAGACCGACGCCTCGTCCTGCCCCGTCTGGCCGCCCAGGAAGTAGACGAACCCGCCCATCGAAACCGCCGCCGGATGATTTCGGGCCTCGGGCAACGACGCCTTCTGCACCCACCCGCCGGCGAGATTGTTCAGGTCCAGCGCCCAGACTTCGGTCCGATCCTGGCGCGACGCGTTGGCGCCGCCCATGACGTAATAGACGCCATTGACGATCGCCCCGGCGGCGGCGCCGCGGGCCTGGGGGAGATCGGGAAGACTAGTGTAGGTGTTCGTCGTCGCGTCGTAGCGATAGACCTTGGCGGTGGCGAAGGTCTGCGCGGTGGCGGTCGCCGGATAGCCGCCGGCAAAATACATGAAGTTGCCGTCAAAGGCGGTGGCGGCGTGAGAGAGGCGTTCGGGCAGATTGGCGATCGACGACCAGGCATTGGTGGCGGGGTCGTAAACGTGAGCGGTGTCGATCGGCCGGAAACTGTTGTCCACATACCCGCCGAAGACGTAGAGCTTCCCGCCGATCTGCCCGCCGAACGCCTCGGCCTTGCCGACGGGGAGCGACGCGCGCGTCTGCCACGCCAGCGTCCCCTGGACGGCGGGCGTGTCGCTGATCGTCACCGTCGCCGAGGTCTGTCCGAGTTGATAGCCGCCCACGGGATTCAGCGACACGGTCACCGTTTCGTCCCCTTCGTTTATCCCATCGACGACCGGCGCGACTTTCAGCCGGATCGATTCCACTCCCGCCGCAAACGTCACCCGCGGCCCGATCCGGCCGTAGTCGGTGATGTTCGTCGCGCTGCCGCTGACGGTCAGCGGCACGGTGAGCTCGTCCGTCAGATCACCCGTGCGCGTGATCGTCATCTCGCCGGCGACCGGGCCCTGTTCCGATGCCTGCGGCCTGGTCGCGGTAATGCTGACAGACTTGGCGCTTTCCTCATGCGTGGACTGGATCGCGAGGTAGGCGAGCTTGTTCTCGCTCGTCCAGGGAGCGCCCTCGATCGTGAGCCGGCCATCCGTGACGTTCACCGTGACTGACCCTTCGATGTACGGCCTCGCCCTGCGCGTGATGCCGCTGGCGGCGACCTGCCCCTCGACGAGGATCCCCGTCCGCTCGTTCACCTGCGCCGGATCGCCGGCGACGACGTAAACGCGATACACGCCCGGGTCCACCGCAAATTCCCATTTCGCGCCCGCCGGCACGGTAATAAAGGTGTCGTTGCGGATGATCGGAGAGACGTTCCGGCGAACCACGTTCGCCGACAAGTCCGTTGTCCACCCGTATTGGTTACCGCCCCGGCGGAAATCGAATGTCGAGCCGTAGTCGATCACCATTCCAGGCGCGCGCAGCCCGGTCGACGGTTGAAAGTTCACCGCAACCGAAAGGTCCGCATGCAGGAATCGCCGTGTTTCAAGGCTTTCGATACCGATCATAGTAAGTCTCCCTCCGGCATCCGTGTTGACAGTGCCAATGAGCTAAAACGGCTTTCTCCGATGGTCACAGCCCTGCAATGCTGAGCGTACCCGCGCCGCGTTCACTGTGGCCACACGAAATCGGCTCTAATTTCGCCGCCATATTACAGAAGACGCCGCTGGAAACGGCGATTTTCATTCGGATCGACCTAACTGCGCATCAGGCCCGCGAGTTCGGCTTCGCCCGCTTCGCCGGTGATAAATCGGCTCACCACGGGATCATCGCTGTTCTTCATCTGCTCGGGCGTACCGTCAAACCGCACTTTTCCTTCGAACAGCAGCACCATCCGGTCCGCCACCTTGAACGCCGAGTTCATGTCGTGCGTGACGACAATGCTGGTGATCTGCAGTTCCCGCTGGAGCTTGAGGATCAGCTCGTTGATGACGTCGGAGCGGATGGGGTCGAGGCCGGTCGTGGGCTCGTCGTAAAGGATGACCTTTGGATTCATCGCGATCGCCCGCGCCAACGCCACGCGTTTGCGCATGCCGCCCGACAATTCGATGGGCATCTTGCCGGCGACGTCGGGCAGGCCGACCATCTCGAGCTTCTGCTGGGCGATCTTGCGGATCTCGTCGCGGTCTATGTTGGTGTGTTCGACCAGGGGGAAGGCGACGTTGTCGATGTTGTTCAGCGAGTCAAACAGCGCCCCCATCTGGAACAGGAAGCCGAAATTCTGGCGGACGGGGTCGAGCTTGCGCTCGGGCAGCTCGTCGATCCGCTGTCCCTGGAAATACACCTCCCCCTTGTCCGGCCGCAGGAGGCCGACGATGTGCTTCAACAGCACGCTCTTGCCCGTGCCCGACGGGCCGAGGATGACCAGCGTCTTGCCCTCCTCGATATCGAGCGACACCCCATCAAGCACCACGAGCTTGCCGAAGCGTTTGTAGAGGTTGCGAAGGGAGATGATGGGCATGGAAATCGGAAGTTGTGGATTGGGAGTAGTGGGTCGGGTTACGGCGTTTTCCTCATCCTGTGGACCCCGACGAGAGGGATATCGCGTCATCCAAACAGGCTGACGTTCCCGTAGATCGCGATATAGAGGTCCTGCGCCAGCTTGGCGAAAAAGAAGTTGAGGATCATGATTGCGACGAAACTGGTGACGAAGCTTTCAGTGCAGGCTTTTCCCACGCCCGATGCGCCGGCCCCGCAGGTGAAGCCCTTGTAGCAACTGATGAGCCCGATCGCCCCGCCGAAGAAGAAGCTCTTGCCGATGCCTTCCATGATCTGCCAGTTGCCTATCGCCTGCTCGCTATACATCCAGTACGGCGCCGCCGGCACGCCCAGGGTCTGGACGGCGACGAAATACCCGCCGAGCACGCCGAGCAGGTCGGAATAGATCGTGAGAACGGGGGTGAGCAGCAGGCACGCCATGAGGCGCGGGACGACCAGGTATCGAATCGGGTCGGCCCCCATGACGCGGAGGGCGTCGAGTTGCTCGGTGACGTTCATGGTGCCCAGTTCGGCGGTCAGCGCACAGCCGATCCGCCCCGCGAGCATGACGGCCGCCAGCACCGGGCCGATCTGCTTCACCACCGACAGGTTGATGATCGAGCCCATGCGCTCTTCCTGCCCGAGCGCCTTAAACTGGTTGTACGACTCGATCGCCATCACCATGCCGATGAACGCCCCCGTCACCGCGATGACCGGCACGCTCTTCACGCCCACGTCCCACATCTGCGGCATCAGCAGCTTCCAGGTTCGGGCGCGGAACCCGACGGCGAACAACCAGCGAAACGTCAATCCCGCGAAGATGAAGAAGTCACCAAAGAGGGCGAGCGTGTTGTTGGTGCGTCGGCCAACGTTTTCGACGATTCCGATCGGCATGCGCAGAGGATGATAGTCGTTCGCGTGCGATGCGGAAATGGGACGAACGGCAAGGCGGGCGGAATCTTGAGACTTTGCAGAAACGATCGCCGGCCGCGACGTGTACATCGCGGCCGGCGGGGAGTTTCAAAAGGTTATCGGCTGCCTGGGAGAAGCGGGCAGGCGTCACTTCGCCGCGCCGACCGGCACGGGGGCGGCGCCGGCGTTCGACGCCTGGCGCGGCGGAAGGTTCAGGCCCGATCCGCTGACCGACGGACGAGCGAACCCGCCCGCCGCAGGCTTGTCGGCGCCGCCGGCTTCGGCGTCCTTCTTCGCCGGCTTGTGGTCCGGCTGGAGCACCAGCGTCATGCGGCGGCCTTCCATCTTGGCGTCGCGCTCCACCTTGCTGCAGGTGTAAAGCTGTTCCTTGATCGTGCGGAACAGCTTGTAACCCAGGTCGGTGTGCGCCATTTCACGGCCCTTGAATTGGAGCGTGAACTGCACCTTGTTGCCTTCCTCGAGGAAGTCGCGGGCGTGGTTGATCTTGATCTCGAGGTCGTGCTCGCCGATGCGGACGGTGCGCAGCTTCAGTTCCTTGAGCTGGCCGGCCTTCGAGTGGGAGCGCGACTTGGCTTCCTTTTTCTGCTGCTGGTAGCGCCACTTGCCGTAATCCAGGATCTTGCAGACCGGCGGGCGCGCGTTGGGGGCGACTTCGACCAAGTCCAAGCTGGCCTCGCGCGCCATGCGCTGAGCCTCGGCGGTCGGGACAATGCCCACCATTTCATCTTTATCGTTGATCAGTCGGACTGGCGAGATGCGGATCTGCTCGTTGTGGCGAAAATTGGTAGCGATGGCTGAAACTCCGAAAAAACCGGCCCCGGGCTCGCGTTGTTGCTCACCCGGTGGCGAATGCAAACGCCTTCAAAACGTCCGCCTCCGGACGTTGAGAGAACTCCAAATCGAGACAAAACGCCCGCACGCGCGAGGGATGAATCGACTTTGTACCGTATTTTGGGCAGTTCGGCGGCAATTGGCAAGTGAAAATGGGTTCAGACCCGTGTTTGTCGCAGGAAGTCCCGGGAATACCCAAACCGCACTCCATAGGGCAACAGGATAAATCCCGCTGCCTCCTAGGATTATCCGGGATCGGCGACACGTCCCATAAAAAGGACTGCTTGGGTCGTTCCGTCGATGATCGCGAACACAAAGGGCCGATCCACCCGGACGACAATCGGGTCGGGCTTTTCCATCGGCGGGGCCGACATCACCCCCATGATCACCGCGGTCGCCGCCGCCGCCTCGGTGCCGTTCTCGTCCACCTCGCAGAACGCCTTGTGCAGCACGTCGCTGATCTCCAGCTTTTCGGCGGTCGTCATGCCGCTGAAATCCGCCTTTTCGGCGTCGAACGCCACCGACATGCCCAGTTTCTTCAGGATGTCCGCCAGCGATGCCGCCTGATCGATCTTGAAACGCGGCAGCGACAGGTCGATTTCCCGGATCGCCAGCCCTGCGATCGCCTGCTGGAGCGCTTCGGGCGTCAGCGACGCCTCGACGTCCTTCAGCCCGCCGATCTCCTTCGGCACCATCAGCAGCATGCCCTGACCGGTGCCGGCATACGGAAGCACGACAACGTGATGCGTTTTGGCGTCGTAATAGCCGAATTTCTCGATCTGGCGCATCAGTTTCACGGTCTTTCCCTGGCCCTCCGCCTCGCCGGCGGACAAGTGAAACGGCGCGTCCTGGGTCATGGATTTTTCGAATTTCGATCGCCAGTCGGCCTTGAAGTAGACGGCGTTGGTCAACACCAGACGGGTGAGATTGTTGATCGAACCCTGCGGCAGCAGGTCTTTGATCTTCTGGTTCGTCTTCTTCTCGACCCAGTCGTTGATGATCTGCCGCGACGCCTCAGACTGCCCGAAATCGAGCCCGCGCGCCTCGGCCGCGAACTGCCGGCGCACCAGGTCAACGTATGCCTGGTCGAACGGATACGCCTCCTGCGCCCAGATGGCGTTGGCGATGGTGAGGGTCATCCGGGGCGCCTTCTCGTCGCCTTGCACCTGAAGGCCGGCGAGCAGCCGCGCGAAGGCGTCGGCATCGCCGATACGAATGACGTCGGCGATCTGCTTTGCGGTCTCGCCGCGAGCGCCCTGGCCGGTCATCGCCAGCGCCGACTGGATGCTGATGGGCGAGAAGAAGACGTTTCCATCCGCCGTCTTCGCCAGTTCGTGATACATGCTGACCGCAAACGCAGGCGACACCGCGCCCGGCGGCAACGCGGGCGCCGGCGCTGGCTCCGCGGACGCGTTGAACACAAAACCCAGGGCGGCGGCAATAAAGGAAAACGGCTTCATCATGGGGGGCCTCACTCCGTAGGACTCGCTCGGTCCACGCTGGCGACATCATACGCTCGCGTGCGGCGGTCCGGTCATCTGTTTTTAGACGCGGACGTCGTCGAAAGGTTCCGTCCTTGCCGCAACCGGCCGTCCGTGCGACATTTGCCGGCATGATCGTCGTCACCACCGAAACCATTCCCGGGCAGGAAATCCTCGCCGTTCATGGCATCGTCGAGGGAAACAGCGTCCGGATGCGGCACGTGGGCAAAGACGTCGCCCAGGGCTTCAAAAACCTCGTCGGCGGAGAGCTGAGCGCGCACACCGAGATGCTCGCCCAGGCCCGGGCCGAGGCGATGGACCGGATGACCAGGCAGGCGACGGCGCTGGGCGCCAACGCGATCATCAGCGTTCGCTTCGCCACCAGCGCCATCACCGCGAGCGTCGCCGAGGTGTACGTCTACGGCACGGCGGTCACGGTCAGGCCCTTTGCGGGAGTGCGATGACGGATTGGCAAGTCATGCTCACCCTCGCAGTTGCCCTCCTGCTGGCCGCGGGGCTGCTGGCAATTTGGCTGATGTCGCACGACGCGCGATGGCGAGCGCGGTACGCGCAATACCTGGAATCGCGCGAGCGCAACCTCGTCGGCATGATCGCCGACAGCGTGGGCCTCTTCCGCGACGGCATCGACGAATCGCTGCCGCCGGGCATCGTGGTGGGCCAGAGCGCGCTGTCGACCCGCTATTTCGGCAACGTCATCCCCGATACCGTCTCGAAATATCACCTTCAGAACGGCGACCGCTACACCGTGCTCTGCCAGCTTGCCCGCCGCGAAGCGGTGATCGAGATGCTCGAATCCGCCCGCCTCAACGGCTACAACGCCGTCTGCAATGTTCGCGTCGAGGCGACCGACATGGGCCACACCCTCAATCGCGCCCAACGCGCGATGGTGATCGTCACCGCGACGGGCACGGCGTATCGCGTTGCTTAACAAATTGCAATTAAGCCTGCGTGGGCAGCATTTCGCGCGTCACTTCGTGGTGAAGCTTTTCGCCGTTGAAGAAACGCATGGCCTCGTCGATCGCGAGCTGACCCATGTCTTTGCACGCCTGCTGCATCGCGCCGGCGATGTGCGGGGTGAGGATGACGTTGGAAATGGTTCGCAGAGGCGAATCAGGCTTTGGGGGTTCCGGGTCGGTCACATCGAGACACGCGTACAGCGGCCGGCGTTTCATTTCGTTCGCCAGCGCTTCCTCGTCGACCAGGGCGCCGCGCGACGTGTTGATGAACACGGCATGATCAGGCAGGAGCGCCAGCGCCCGCGGGCCGAACATCCGATGCGTTTCGGCGATATTCGGGGCGTGCAGCGAGACGACCTCGCATCGGCAGACTTCCTGGAGGCTCGAAGGGATGACGCCGAGCTTATCCGCGGCCTCGGGGGAAAGATGCGGGTCGTAGCACTTGATGTTCACGCGCGGGTAGGTGCGCAGGATGTTGATCACCTCACGCCCCACGCGCGATGCGGCGATGATGCCGACGTCCATGTCCATCAGCTCACGGATGACCGCCCGGCGACGTCGGACCTCGTCGTGGTCGCCGCGGGCGTAGGCGGCGCTGATCCAGGGGATCTGCTTGAGCATCGACACCATCATCGAGACGGTGAACTGCGCCACCGACACCGCGTTGGCACTGGCGGCGGTGGTGACGCGGAGGCCGCGGTCGTAGGCGGTCTCGTCGATGATCGATTTCACCGAACCGGCGCTGTGCGCGACGAGCTTGAGCCTGGGCGCCGCCGCCAGCATCGGCTGGCTCATGCGCATCGTGCCCCAGCCGGTGATGAGCACCTGTGCGTCAGCAAGAATTTTGCGATAGTCGTCCACCGTCGCGTCCACGGGCAACGGCCCGCGCACGGCGGCGAAGGCGTGAAGGCGATCGAGATCCTCAATGCGGAACATCCGCTTGCACATCTCGGGGCTCAGGGCGATTCCAACGACCGGTTTGCTTGCCATCGATGCTGAACTCCGCGCGCGGACACACGAATCTGAAGGACTGATCCGAAGACGCACACAGATGATCATCGGCAGACGAAGGTTGTCAATCCAAGCGGGCGTCCGACGGGCGGCCCTGGACGACTCCGAGAAGCTCGTGAACTTCATCACGGTGTCATTATTTCTCTTCATTTTCGGTTGGGCGCTGCGCGTTTGTCATGACAGACGCGCAGCGCCTCTGTCTATATGAGGGAGGAGCGCAACGTCGCAGGCCTCATCGTTCGCCGGAAGGCGGGCGGCAGCATGATTTACCGAACGCGAGCCGGTATAACCTCTGCACGCGCCCCCCGGGGCAGACCGAGGAGGAGCCCTGGGGTTTCGCGTTGACTCGATCGAACGTCGGCAGGAATGAAATGAGCAAAACGCTCTTCTGGTATGTCTTCAAGAACCTCTTCCGCGTGTTCGTCTCCGCGGTGGGGATCATCGCCGCCATCATGACGTTCGGCGGGCTGCTCAAGCCGCTGACCGAAGGCGGGCTGCAGCTTGCGCAGGTTGCGCAGATCCTCACGTTTGCCACCCCTGCGATGTGGACTTACGCCCTGCCGATCGGGGCGCTGTTCGCGACGTCGATCGTCTACGGGCGCCTGGCGGCGGACAACGAGGTGACCGCGATCCGCGCCGCGGGCATCAGCCTCGGACCGCTGGGGCTGGGCATGCCAGCGCTGGTGATGGGATTGCTGTGCGCGCTGTTCAGCGTCGTCTCCCTGTCTTTCATCGTGCCGGCGGCGAGCCTGCGGGTGGAGCGGACGGTCGTCTCGAACATCGGGCAGTACGTCGTCAACCGCATCGAACAGCAGCACCAGGTTCGCCTGCAACAGCCGGGCGGACACGCGCCGCTGACGGTGTACGCCCGCTCCGCAACGCTCGGCGAGCCCGACCCGGAATCGCCCAACGAGCAGGTCGTCATCCTGTACGACGTCTCGATCGTCACCTACGAGGACAACGAGAAGGACAGGAAACTCCAGGTGCCCGAGGAGTTCTACATCGCCAGCGAAGCTCGGGCGTACATCCGCCAGCCCGATTACGAGAACAGCGATGAGGACCCGGTGTTGTTCCGCGCCTCGCTCACGCGCGGGATGAAGTTCCCGCGCACGACGGTCGGCCGGACCGAAAACGCGATCGCCGGCGGCGTGGGCGGACTTCAGTTCGGGCCGTTCGAGTTGCGGTCGCCATTGCGCGAAAACACGAAGTTCATGGACATCCGCCGGCTCCAACAGTTGCTCGCACACCCGGAGAAAAGCCGACGGATGAGCGAGATCCTTCGCGATTTCATTCGCAGGGACCAGGAACGCGAATACCTGGCCAACCTTCAGAACGAACTGACCTACGGCCTGGGCATCATGAAGTTTCGCGCGCTCAACGGCGATGAACTGACGCTGCAGCCCGGCACGCTGGCGCCGGTGCTGGAAGGCGACAAGCTCGTCCTCGGCACCGCGTTGGGCGGGACCGGACAATCGGTCAAGCTCATCCACCGCCGCAAGAACGCGGCGTGGATCGAGTCGATCTCGCGCGAGGCGCATATCAAGGTCTTCCCCGACACCGATGCCAAACGCCTGTCCATCAAGGTCGATCTCCTCGACGCCATCGTGCGCGGCGAGGACTACGAAAACGCGATGGCGAGCTTCCAGCGCAGCTTTAACATCGCAATGCCCGCGCCCGTGCTCGCGATCGCCTCGCGATCCGCCAAGCACTACCTCGCCGACACGTCCACCATCATGCCGGAGCAGAAGAAGACGCTGCTCCGCAACCAGATGAAGCAGGAGAACTCGGTCATCAGCGAAATGCACAGCCGCGCCAGCTTCGGCATCAGCTGCCTGGTGCTGACGATGGTCGGCTACGGGCTGGGCGTGATGTTCAAGAGCGGCAACTACCTGACGGCGTTCGCGGTCAGCGTCATCCCCGCGCTGATGAGCATCGTCCTGATCGTGACCGGCCAACACATCTGCGAAAACGTCCCCCCCGATATGGGCTCCACTTTTAAAAACCCGCTCCAGATGGGGCTGATCGTCATCTGGATGGGCAATGCAATCGTGCTGATGATGGCGGTGGTGCTGTTGGTGAAGTTGAGGAGAACATAGGGAGGGCTTGGGGCTTAGGAATTGGGGATTGGTGGGATGGCAAAGATCAAAAGCTATCGAGACCTTGAAGTGTGGCAGGACGCAATACGGTTGGCGGAACGACGGGTTTACATGATCACATCGGAATTGCCCGATGACGAACGTTTCGGACTTCGCTCCCAGGCGCAGCGTGCGGCGGTTTCGATTCCGTCCAACATCGCCGAAGGCTTCGGCCGATCCGGGCGGACGGAGTACGGACGCTTCGTCTCGATCGCCAGAGGATCGCTTATGGAATTGGAAACTCAACTGACCCTTATGGCGCGATTGGGATTGACCAGCCGCGACGGAATGTTACCCGTCTGGGATTCCGCTCAACGTGTCGGCAAAATGCTGACCTCGCTTCGCTCATCGCTCGCGGCCAAGCTCCAAGCCCTAAGCCCCAAGCCCCCACGATGAAGATCCTCACCCGCTACATCCTCTTCACCTACCTCAAGAACTACCTCATCAGCCTGTTCGTGCTGATCGGGCTGTACGTCGTGCTGGACATGGTGTTCAACTTTGATGAGTTCGCGGTGTCGCGCGATGCGGGCGGCACCGCGGGAACGGTGGCGAACATCGCCTCGTACTACTTCTATCAGTCGTTCAGCATCTTCTCGCACCTGGCAGGCGTGATTCCGGTGGTGGCGGCGGCGTTTACGTTTTTGAAGCTGTCGCGGTTCAACGAGCTGACCGCGATGATGGCGGCGGGCATGCATCTGGTGCGCGTGGCGGTGCCGGCGATCCTGTGCGCGGTGGTGTTGTCGCTGCTGTTCCCGCTGATCAACCAGGAGTTGATCATCCCGAACATCATCCCCGAGCTGACGCGCGGCCGGGTCGACCCGTCGGAGATCGGCAGGCAGAAGATCGTCTCCATTCAGGCAATGCAGGACGACCAGGGCAACCTCGTCTTCGCCTCCAAGTACGACCCGCCGACGCCCACCAAGCCTGCGGAGATGACCGAACTGATCGTCCTGAACGCCGACCACGACAACGGCCGCGCCAGCTTCATCGATGCCGGCAGCGCGTTCTACAACCCCAGGACCGAATCCTGGGAACTCGAAAACGGCGTGCGCAATACCGACATCGGCCTGGGACTGCGCAACCGCAAGTCCGAGCCGGTGGACGTGTACAAATCCAACATCACGCCCGAGGAAATCGCGCTGTTTCGCTCCGGCGATTTCGTCAACTTCCTGTCCACCGCGCGCATCAATCAATTGCTGGAGCGCACGAACATCTACGGAACCAACGACCTGCTGCGCGTGAAGCACGCGCGGTTCGCCGGGCCGCTCTTGAACATCACGATGGTGCTGTTGACGATCAGCTGCGTCCTGATCCGCGAATCCGGGCAATTGAAATTCGCGGTGGTGAAGTGCCTGATCCTGGTGGGCGCGTGCATGGCCACCACGTTCATCTGTCAGTCGCTGGCGGACCATCCCCCCGCCGGCGAAGTATGGCGCGACCGCTGGGCGGCGCTGATGGCATTTCTGCCCGTCCTGACGTTCGGCCCGCTATCGGCATTCCTGCTGGACCGCGTGAAAACATAATTCTTTTCGGGATTTGCCCTTTCGCGAGGGCAATCGTACGTCTTGGAAGTCGAACCTAAAGACGCATCCGAACGAACGGGGCCTGTAGACAGGCGGTCAGTCGGATCGGTTTGACTAGACGCTCCCTTCCCCTTTTCTGGCGACACCCGCCGGCCTAACCCGCCGGCGGGTGTTTTTCAGACGCAGCGAAACGCGTTGCTGACCGGGATGAAGTGGACCGGAATATCGTCGAACTGCTTCGCCAGCACGCCGGCGAAGTGGCGCATTCCCGCCTCTTCGGACGCCGCGTGCCCCAGCACGATCACCGCCTTGGGGGTCGCCGTGTATCTCGCATCGCGCGCGTATTCGTAGGTTTCCCACTCGCGCGCCTCGCCGCAGATCAGCACGTCCACGTCGGGCATCTTCAGAAGCGATCGATGACGCTCCCATCCCGCACAACCACAGCTGATCGCAACCGTTTTTACTTGGAAGCGCAGGTCAGCGGTCGTGCGGACGCCGTCGATGCTGAGCTTGTCCTTCAACACGTTGCACAGATCGCCCAGCGTCGTCGGCGGCAGGTCGTACACCACTGGCGTGCTCGGGCGCTCGAATTCAGCCCAGCCGAGCGCGTCGATCACGCCAGCCAGGATGAGGTCGGGCTTCACGCGGTGCATGTAGTCGTGGCATCGCCAGATGACCGTCGAACCGATCGCCGCCAGCTTGGAGCTGACGACCGGATCATCCTGCGGCAACGGCACGGTGGCAGGATCATAGAAAGTCGGCTCGTGCGTGATGATGAAATTGGCCTTGCGACGTTTCGCTTCATTGATCGCATTGATCGTCGCCTGGAAGACGACCGCAACGCCGCCCACCGGCACGTTTGGGTCGCCGGCGTGGAAGACGTCGTTGGTCGCGCCGGTGGGCGGGGAAGATCGCAGGATCGCATCGACGATTTGCTGACAGGTCATGGGTTGGTTGCTCCGCTGGCGTTCGACCGCCCCGCCGCGAACCGGCGGCGGTATTCGGTGGCGGTGAGGCCGAAGTGTTCCTTGAATCGTCGCGCGAAATGGTGCGACTCGTCCCAGCCGACGTCAAGCCCAATCTGGGTGATCGGCTTGTCGGTGCGGATGAGCGCCATGGCCGCCCGCTCGGCACGAAGGCGCGCCAGGTATCGCAACGGCGACATGCCGACATCGGCGGTGAAGCGTCGCACAAGATACGGCCCGGTCAGGCCGGCGAGGCCGGCAAGCTCGTTGATCGTCCAATGTTTGGCCGGATCGGCGGCCATCGCGCGGATCGCCTTATGAATGGCGGGATGGACATCGCGTGTAGCCTCGATCGGCTGGCTCCGCGTCGTCTCGGCAAGCCCGCCGGCGAGCTCCGCCAGCAGTTGGAGCAACGCGCCCGTGGCGGCGTATTCCGGCGACGACCTGGCGCCGATCCGGTCCATCAACGCCACGCACCGCTCTATCGCATCGGGCGCCAATCGCATCATCAATACCCCGCGGCGGTTCGCCTGCACCGGCGCGACGTTCAGCAGCAGGTGAAGCGACTCGTCCTCCAATGCCCACGCCAACGGCCCGGCGAGCAGACTCGGCGAGAACAGGCAGTTAAAGACGACAAACGATTCCGGCTTTGTTAACGAATGCCACGCCCCCGGCCGAAGCAACACCACATCACCTGCCGACAGCGACTGCTCCCCCTCCGCCGACACGTGCACGCATCGGCCGCTGACGACCAGCGCGATCTCGAACAGGTCGTGATCGTGCGCCTCGGCGTCCACGGCGTGCGCATAGCGCGCGGCATGAAGCCGCGACTGCCCGGGCTTGAAAAAATCGGCCTGTAGGACGTGGAATTTAAATCGTTCGTCGTCGCCTGCCATTCGAGGCCGCGATTATAGCGCCTCGCGTGCCGCACCTCACGTTTATCTATCTCTGCTGCAAAAGACCGGAAAACGGAAAGCAATCAGGGTCAAGCGCGCAAACCCGTGCAGAAAATCGGCCAATCTCGTGCAAGCAATCGCGCCGCGGCCGGTTTACGATTTCGTCCACCATGACGCCTGCTCCAACCCGCGCCGTTCGGCTTCGCACCGAGTATCAGACCGACCCGCTCGCCATCGGGACGACCGCGCCCCGGTTTTTCTGGCAGGTGGACGATTCGCGCCCCGCCGCCCGACAATCAGCCTATCGCGTGCGGGCGGCTTCGTCGCCGGATCACCTCCAATCAAACAAACCTGACCTCTGGGACACGGGCCGGGTGGAGTCGGACGAACAGACGCACATCGCCTACGCTGGCAAGCTGCTGGCCAGCCGCCAGCGCGTCTGGTGGGACGCGCAACTGTGGGACGCCGCCGGCCAGGCCGGATCGACCAGCGATCCGGCGACGTTCGAGATCGGCCTGCTCGCGCGATCCGATTGGCACGGCCACTTCATCGGTACGCCGCTCGAAGGTACCGGCCAGGTCGGCCCGGCGGCGCCGCTGCTCCGCAAGGCGTTCGACCTGAAAGGCGACATCGCCTCGGCGCGCCTGCACATCACCGCGCTGGGCCTGTACGAAGCGACGATCAACGGCCAGCCCGTCGGCGACCAGTGGTACCGTCCCGGCTGGACCGACTACGACAAGCGGCTGCACTACCAGACCTACGACGTCACCGCTCATCTGAAGTCTGGCCGCAATGCGATCAGCGCCGTGCTCGGCGACGGCTGGTACTGCGGCCGGGTCGGTCCGATCGACCGCGGCATCGCCTGGGGCAAGCGGCCGGCGCTGCTGGCGCAACTGGAGGTGACGATGTTGGACGGATCGACCATCCGAATCGTCACCGATGACACCTGGCGATGGCAGGCCGGGCCGATCCTGAACAACGACCTCATCCACGGCCAGGAATACGACGCGCGACGCGAGATCGCCGGGTGGGACATCGCGACGTTCCACGATTCGACCTGGCAGCCCGTCACGGCGGAACCGTTCTACCCCGGCCTGATCGAGCCCTCCCCTGCCCCAGCGGTGCGGGCGTTGCAGGAGATCGCGCCCGTCGCCGATCCCGCGCGCAAAGGCGCGGGATGGCAGCGCAACGCATTCGTCTATGACTTCGGCCAGAATCTCACCGGCGTCGTGAAATTGCGAGTTCGCGGCGAGGCCGGCTGCACGCTCGTCATTCGGCATGCCGAAGCGCTCAAGCCCGATGGATCGATCGACGTCAGCAACCTGCGCTCCGCCCGCGCGATCGACCACTATACCCTCCGCGGCGACCCGGCCGGCGAAACCTACGCGCCCAGGTTCACGCTCCACGGCTTTCGCTACGCCGAGATCAGCGTGAACGAACTGTGGCAGAACGAAAGGAGACGGACGCCGCTCGTGCTCGACCGCGCGAGCGCCACGGCGATCGTCGTCGCGACCGATACGCCGGATACCGGCTCGTTCGAGTGCGACCATCCGCTGGTGAACAAGCTGCAGTCGAACATTCGCTGGGGCATGCGGGGCAACTTCATCGAGGCGCCGACCGATTGCCCGCAACGCGACGAGCGGCTCGGCTGGACCGGCGACACGCAGGTCTTCGCGCCGACGGCGGCGTTCAACGCGGACGTGGCGGGGTTTTATACGAAGTGGATGCGCGACCTCGCCGACGCGCAGGGCGCGGATGGCGCGGTGCCCTGCATCGTGCCCAAAGCCGGCCCGAACTGGGAGTTCGACGGCGGCGCCGGCTGGGCCGATGCCGCGGTGGTCGTGCCGTGGGCGACGTATCAGGCGTACGGCGACGTCCGGATTCTGGAAGAATCTTATCCCGCAATGCAGCGGTGGATCGCCTACCTGACCGAGACCAGCAAGGAGGGCATCCGCGCCGCCGCCGGCACTCCCGGCCATCTCGGCTTCGGCGACTGGCTCGCGCTCGACGGTCCGGGCAACGACCCGGGACAATCGGCCACGCCGAAGGACTTCATCGCCACCGCTCATTTCGCCGAGGCGCTGCGCATCATCGCGAACGTCGCCCACACGCTCGGCCATGAAAAAGATGCGGCGGCGTATCGAACGCAGCGCGAGCAGATTGTCGCGGCCTTCAACCGCGAGTTCGTGACCCCCGCCGGCCGGCTGACCGCAGCATCGCAAACCGGGCACCTGATGGCGCTGGCCTTCGACCTCCTCCCCGAATCGCTCCGACCAACAGCAGCCGACGAATTGGTGCGGCTGATCAAAAAGAACAACTGGCACCTCACCACTGGCTTCCTCGGCACACCGCTGCTCTGCCCGGTGCTGACGCGGTTCGGCCACGCGGACGTGGCGTACCGGCTGCTGCTTCAGGAAACTTACCCCGGCTGGCTGTATCCGGTGACGCTCGGCGCAACCACCATGTGGGAACGCTGGAATAGCTGGCACCCTTCAACCGGGTTCGTCGAAACGAGCATGAACTCGCTGAACCACTACGCGTACGGCGCGGTGGGCAAATGGCTGTACGCGAGCGTGGCGGGACTCGATTTCGACCCGGAAGCGCCGGGGTATCGACGGCTGTTGATCAAGCCCGTCCCGGGCAAAGGTCTCGGCCGCGCCAGCGCCTCACTCGACACCCTCCGCGGGCGAGCATCGGTGGCATGGAAGGTGGAAGGCGACGCGCTGCAACTCGACGTGCAACTGCCCCCCAACACCACCGGCCGAGTTGTGCTGCCCGACGGCACGGCCCACGAGGTCGCCGCGGGCAAGCACGCGTTCTCATCGAAGGTATCGATCGAGTGACGCGCGACGCCGGCAGCGCTGATCGCAGTTCCTGTATCGCGGGCGACACGAAAATTTGTCATCCTGAGTCGCCCACGAGCCTTTCGGCTCGCCCGCGCAGGACGACTCCCTCTCCCGGTACGCCGGGAGAGGGTTGGGGTGAGGGCTTGAGCGTGAGTTGAGTCGATCGCGGAAACGGCCCTCACCCTGCCCTCCTCCGCCATCGGCTTCAGTAACCCAGCTCGCGCGCCGTCTCGCCGATCGCCTCGTCGATGATGTCGAGCCCGCGCAAAAGCACCTCGTCCTCCATCACAACCGGCGGGCTCATTCGAAGAATATGGCCGGCGGGAATCCAGGCCAGCCCCCTGGCAAACGCCTTCTGGTACACCAGCGTGCCGGCCGCGTCGAAGGGGGTTTTCTTGGCGCGATCCTTCACCAGTTCAATGCCCATCAAGCACCCCTTGGCGCGCACGTCGCCGATGATCTTGTGTTCGGCTTTCATCTTTTCCATGCGCTTGAGCGCGATCTCGCCAAGGTGGGCGCTGCGCTCGAGCAGGTTTTCGTCCTCGATCACCTCCGTTGATGCCAGCGCCGCGGCGCACGCCATCGGGTTGCCGCCGTAGCTGCTGGAGGCGCTGATCTGCTCGAACGACTCCTTGTACTGCTCTCGCACCGCCACGCACGTGACCGGAAAACCGTTGCCGAAGCCCTTGCCGATCGACACCACGTCAGGCACGACGCCCCAGTGCTCCATGCACAGCCACTTGCCCGTGCGGGCCCAGCTGGTCAGCACCTCGTCGGCCATCAGCAGGATCTTTCGATCGTCGCAGAACTTACGGATCTTCGGGAAAAAATCGTCCGGCGGCATGACCGAGCCGCCCCAGCCCTGGATCGGCTCGAGCACGAAGCCGGCGACATCGCCAACGGTCGCCTTGTCGATGTACTGGTCGTAGAACTCCAGGTACTTATCCGTATCGATCGAGCCGTCGGCCTTCGTCCACACCGGGCGATAGACGTCCGGCCGAGGCACCATGTGCGCCCCCGGCGCGCGAACGCGGCCGTAAACGTGCGAGCGGATGTGACCAAGTGATACGCCGCCGTAGGTCTTTCCGTGATAATCGTAAAAACAGCTGATCATCTCGTTCTTGCCTGTCGCGGCGCGCAGCACGCGCATCCCGGCTTCAACTGCGGTGGTGCCGGAGTCGTAGAATTGGAAGCCGCTCAGGTCGCCCGGCAGCACGTCGGCCAGCTTTTCGACCAGGCGAGTCTTGATTTCGGTGGTGAAGTCGTGGGCGTTCATCAGTTGCCCGGCATACTTCGCGATCGCCTCGCTGATCTTCGGGTGACAGTGGCCCAGCGTGGTGACGTAGATGCCGGACGAGAAATCGATATAGCGATTGCCGTCGACGTCCACCAGCTCACACCCTTTGCCGGACTCGAAGGCGACGGGGAAGAGCTTCACCTGACCGCTCAAGCCCTTGAAGTACTTCGTGCAGCGCTCGTGCAGCGCTTTGGATTTGGGCCCGGGCGCGGCGGTCTTCATGTGGGGAACTTGCGTCAGGTCAACGTGAGCCCAATAGGGCTTCGGCGGGGATTGCGTGAGCGTCATAATGGTCCTTGAATCGATGCGGCCTGGCGCGCGGTTCTGCACGCCTTGCAAACTAGTAACCCTTGCTGAAATCGGGCTTGATGTCCTGGGCGATGGTCTCGGAGATCGTCACCTGCGTAGGCAGTTCCTGCAGGATCGACGTCGGCAGTTTCGGCGTGACGGGGCCGTGATACACGAGCCGAGCGATCAGTCGCTGCCACGCCGTGCTGGTGCCGGCGACGGAGATGGCGGCCATCTCGTAGCGGGCACGCGCGGCGATCACGTCGGCAGGCCCGATCGTCGCGGCGCGCGGGGGAACGGCCGACAGGTCGCCGCTGAGGCCGAAGCTGCCGTGAAGCGAGTTCTGCGCCAGCGTGAACGGGCTGAGCGTGACGATCCGCGCGCCGAACGTCCGCCACTCGGCCAGCGGCGCATCCAGTTCCGGCGCGTCGGGCTCGATGAACGCCAGGTGGCCGGTCCAACCCGGACCGCTGTAGCAAACGTCGGCCCCGCCGGCGTCGGCGATGAGCTTGCTGTAGTGGTTGACGTTCTGATCGGTGAACCCGACGATCTGCTTCTCCGGCGGACGGAGGCTCGGATCGATCTCCTTCCACAGATACGTCTTGAGCGCGTAGGTGAACCCATACTCCCAAGACTCCGGCGCGACGCGGCCGTCCTGGTCGGCGTACTCGTCCATCGCGAAGACGTGCAGGCGGCTGCAATCGATGCGCAACTGGTTAATCAGCCGGGCCACGTGCCGATAAGTCGGCGCGGGATTCGGCAAAATCATGACGATCTTTCGCCCGGCATTCGCGGCGGCCTGCAGGCGACTCACCATGTCGGTCACCCACATGAACTCCGCATCACAATCGGGCACCACGCAGATTTTGAACTCCGGATTCGGGTGCTTGGTGATCTCCTGCCGCGTGATCTTGCGACAGCGATCGATCACCTCGAGATCGGCGAACGGAACGTACTTTGAAGGACGAAAGGTAAACGTAGTCATGATTGTTGCTTCTCGCTCTGTTGAATCAGTCCTCACCCACGCCCGGAATTCGATGCCCGCCGATCCAGACCGCGCGGGGCGTCAGCCGGCCATCCTCGCCCTCGCTCCACGCCACCAGATCGGCAGCGGCATTCGGGCAGATCGTGCCGACGTCCTGCAGGCCGAGCATTCGCGCGGGGTTTCGCGTCGCCATCATCCACGGCACCGACGCCGGCCGGCCGGAGAGCCATGTACGCAGGTTCGCGACCGCCTGGTTCATCGTCAGGCTGCTGCCTGCAATAGACCCGGCGTGCGGGTGGTCGGGGTCGCCGATCCGAGCCGCATCGCCGGGCCGCACACGAACGCGATAGCCCCACGGCGTGTCGTACAGCCCTTCGCCAAGCCCCGCGCCGACGTTCGAATCGGTGATCGCAATCACGCCCGCATCGCCCTTGGCCGCCAGGGCGGCGCGGATGGCGGTCGGGTGAACGTGGACGCCGTCGCAGATGAAATCGACGGTCGCGCGCGGATCGGCGAGCAGTGTTTCGACCGCCCCAACCGGCCGAACGCCGGCCTCGGTTTGGGGCGGAACGGGGAAAACGTCGTAAAAATGCGTGGCATGACGCGCGCCCGCGTCGATCGCGGCCTGCGTCTGTTCGTCCGACGCCCCCGTATGCGTGATGAACGGCACGATGCCCAATTCCACCAGACGCTCGATGACGGGAACGATGCCCTTCACCTCGGGGCTGACGGACATCGCCGCCACCCGGCGCCGGCACGCGGCGACCAGGTCGCCGAGCAGGGCCACATCGCCGTCGCGCGTGATCGCGCCGGCGCCCGCGATCGCGAGGAACGGCCCTTCAAGATGAAAGCCCGGCGCCCGCGCGCCGGCCGTGCTGTCGAGCTGAGCGGCCAGTTGATCCAGCAGCGAGAACGATTCGGGTTTCAGCGACTGGTACAGCGTCGGCAACACCGTCGTCACGCCGGATTGCGGCAACAGGTCGAGGCCGGCCCGCAGGTCTTCCGGGCTGCGTTCGAACGCGTGATTGCCCACGCCATGACAATGCACATCGATGAGGCCGGGCGTCACGAGCGCGCCGCGCGCATCGAACGAGGGTGCGCCCGGCGGAGCGTCAGCCAAAATCCGCTCGCCAAACGAGATCGTCCCCGCCTCAATTCGGCCGTCGGGCAGCAGCAGGCGTGCGTTCTGGATTGCCGTGATGGACATCAGGCGTCCACTCCCTCATCGATTTCCGACTCCGACACGGCTGGCTCGGCGATAATGACGCGAACGCCGGCGGATTCGAGCGCCTTACGATCGGCATCAGGCAGGCCGGCGTCGGTAATCAATCCTTGCAGCGAAGCGGCATTGCCGAACCGCGACAGCGCCGTACGGCCGATCTTCGAACTGTCGGCAACGACGTACACCGCGCCCGCGCGGCCGGTCATCTTCATCAACATGCGGCCGACCGTCATCGACGCGTTGTAGAGATCGCCGTTCAGGCCGACGGCATCGGCGCCGACGAAAGCGAGATCGGCATGGAAGGCGTCCAGATTCGCCTCGGTAAGCGGCCCCGCCATATCGGGAGCGTCGCGCCGCACGATGCCGCCGAGCAGGATCGTCTCCACGCCGATCGCCGGCTGCAGCACCGCAGCGATGGGAATCGACGTGGTGATGATCGCCAGCCGCTGCCGCCGGAGCAGTTGCCGCGCCAGCGCCAGCGTGGTGGTGCCCGAATCGAGCATGACGGACTGGCCGTCTTCGATCAGCATTGCGGCATGCGCGCCGATGGATTGTTTTTGCTGGCGGTTCTGCTCGGCCTCACGCAAGAATGGGAAATCGAACATCACCCGCTCTGCCGGCGATGCCCCCCCGTGCGTGCGGACCACGCGATCTTCGGCCGCGAGCTGTTGAAGATCGCGACGGATCGTCATGTCGCTGACCTGCAACTCCGCGGCGAGAAACTCCACCGAGCACTCGCCGTGCGTGCGAAGAAGCTGTTGAATCTGTCGATGCCGCTGTTGTTTAAACATGTTGATTTATGTTCGATCCTGTTTATATTATTAACAAAATCAAACATCAAGAGGCAATTTTGTCACTTTCTCCGTTGCACGCCGGTGCCGCCGTTCGGGATATCACGCCGCTAAAACCGATGTTTTTGTTCGGATACCCGCACGTCGAGCGGACCAGCACCGGCACGAACGACCCCCTGCTTGCCAGCGTGCTGGTTCTCGAACGCGGCGGCGAACAAACGTGCGTGTTCATCGCGGTGGATCTGATTTTCGTTCATAAGGCCACCACCCGGTCAGTCCGATCCCGTATTTCAAAGGCCACCGGTATCGCCGAGAGCGCGATCCTGCTGTCGGCGACGCACACGCACTCCGGCCCGGGCACGCTGAACTACCTGAGCAACGAAGCCGACCCCGTCGTGCCCCCCGTGGACACGGCCTACCTGCGATACGCCGAGGATCAGATCGTCGCCGCCGCGATCGACGCGTGGAATCGCAGGCGACCGGCGAAAGTCGCCCAGACGATCGCCGACGCCACCGGCATTGGCACCTGCCGCCACAACCCCGCCGGCCCTTCCGACCTCGACGTGCCGGTGCTGGCGGTTCGCGATGCCGAGTCGTCCGAGTTCATCGCAATCCTGATGGTCTGCACGATGCACCCAACCGTGCTCCACGAGGATTTCACCCTCTTCAGCGGCGATTTTCCCGCTTACGCTCGCACGTACCTGCAACGGCAAGTCGCCGGCGCGGGTTGTCCGATCGTCTATCACATGGGCGCGTCGGGAAACCAGAGCCCGCGCCACGTCACACGTTCGAACACGCTGAGCGAGGCCGAGCGCCTCGGCAACATTCTTGGCCGGGCTGTCGAGCGATCGCTGCAGGACGCGACATACATTACCGATGTAACTTTGGCGGCCTCACAACGGCTGATCGAAGAACTGCCGGTGCGCCAGCCGCCGTCGGTGCCCGAGGCGGAGCGTCAGCTCACCTTCGCTCGCACGCGGATGAACGCCCTCCGCGGCCCCGGCACGCCGGCGACGGCGCTCCGCACCGCCGAGTGCGACCTGTTCGGCGCGGAGGAAACGCTCGCCCTCGCGATCGCGGCCGAGCAAGGCCGGCTTCGGCCGGCGGTCGATTCGTGCCTGCCTGCGGAAGTCCAACTGCTTCGCGTCGGCGACCGCATGTTCGCCGGCTGGCCGGGCGAGTTCTTCGTCGAATTCGCGCTCCGATTGAAGGCGCGATCGCCGAACACAGCCGTCATCACAGCGGCCAACGGTGATCTTCAGGGTTACGTTGTCACGCAGGAGGCCGTCGATCACAATTGGTATGAGGCCGGCAACGCCCTCCTCAAGAGCCCCGATACCGGCGACATCATCCTGGCCGCCACGCTTGAATTGATCGACTCTGCCATCGCCGAGGTGGCCCGTGTCTGAAACCGCGATGGTGTTCGATTTCGGAACGACCTACTTCAAGGCCGCCCTCGTCGACCGGCATGGCCGGCTGGTCGCGTTCGCCCGCGTGCCGACGCCGATCGTCCGCACCGGCGATCGCAGCGAAATCGATCCTCAGACCTTCTTCCAAACCATCCGCACCGCCTGCACCGCGCTGGCGTCGCAACGGATCGAGGCGCTGGCCGACGTGCGAGCGATCACCTTCTGCACGCAGGCGAACAGCTTCGTGCTGCTGGACGAACATGAGAAACCACTCGCGCCGCTGATCATCTGGAACGACGACCGCGCCCGTCCCTTTGCGGCCGACTTCGAGAGGTGGAACGACGATCCGACCTTCTTCGCCCGCACCGGCATTCCGGCCATGAGCCACGGCTTCACGCCCGCCCGGCTTCGATGGCTGGCCGGCAACGCGCCCGAGGTGATCGCGCGAACGCGGCACTTGTGTTTCCTGGGCGATTACTTCACCTTCTGGCTGACGGGCATGCTGGTGACCGACTACAGCGTCGCCGGCATCAGCGGGCTGTTCGACGCCGAGGCCGGCGAGTGGTCGGCCGAATGGGCAGGCCGGGTGTACGCCGACGTCGGCTGGCTGCCTCAGGTGGTTCGCAGCGGAACGACGATCGCCTCGATCCTCCCCGCCGTCGCCGCCGAGACGGGGTTGCCGCGCGATTGCATCGTCGTTGTCGGCGTGCTGGACCAGTATGCCGGCGCGATGGGCGTCGGCAACAACGAAGTCGGCGGCCTGTCCGAGACGACCGGAACTGTGCTGGCGACCGTCCGCTGCGCCGATCAATTCATGCCGCCGGACGAAACGCGGGCGTACGCCGGATCGGGCGCGCACGCCGGGCAGTACTACCACATGATGTTCGGCGACGTGTCGGCGGCGCTGCTGGAAGTCTATCGCGACGAGCTGCCCGACCGCCCTTCCGTCCAGCAACTCGACGAGACCCTCCCTCAACAGCCGGACCGGACGCTTGAACTCGATCACACCGCCAACATCGAAACGCTGCGGTCCACCCTGCAAACCTGGGCGAAAACCAAGCCGCGAGACGCGGTCGTCGCGTGTATTTACCGAACTGTCGCCCGCGCGCTGCGCGACCAGGTTCGCCTGCTGACCGGCGGCGCGCCTGCGCCGCTGATCCGATCGGCCGGCGGGGCGTCGCGAAGCCGCAAGTGGCTGCAGATCAAGGCGGATGAACTCGGCTGCCCGGTCCTCGCCCCCGCGATCCACGAACCAACGCTCGTCGGCGCCGCCCAACTCGCCGCGGGCGCTCTCAAATGGCCACGCCTGCCCAGCGAAGACAGAGCCGTGCCGAAGCATCTGCTGATTCACCCCAGTCGATAAGGAAAACTCACGCAATAATCTGCGCTGCGGGCTTATCAACGCCATCACGGCCCGGCCAAGATTGCAACTCAAACGCGATCCAAAATTACGGCCGCCGACCTTGTGGCTTAGGGCAGATCGACGCGGACCTGCGCCCGGTTGTAGATCTTCTTGATTCGCGAGGCCGTGCGGTTCCGAAGATCAGGCCCCGTCATCGACTCGACGTGACCATCGTAGAAAGCAACGTTGGCACGGCCCTCGCCCGTCCCGTGAACCGTGTGAATGCGGCCGGCATTGCGAGGGCCTTCGATTTGATCTCGAAACGATCCGCATTGTGAAACGACGTGTACGGTGTCGTTCGGATCGCGCAAGCTGTCCGCAAGCATGATTACCTGCGACGCCGGCGGACGAAGCGACGTTGGCCGCTGGTAGTAGAAATCCCAATTCGTGCCCAGCGTGCGTCTTCTCGTAAACCCTCTGAGGTCCTGAACGGATGAGCCGTCATCGGAACAAAATACACCGTAGCTTCGAACGCCGAGGTTCAAATCGGTATCGCTCCATCCCAGCAGGGTGGCGTAGTTCGGACTTTCGGGACAAAGCGAAGCCTTGTTTTTAACGTAATACTTGCCGGTCGGCTGATCGGTGGAGCTGTAGCCGAGCATGAGAAAATACGTCCACATCTGAATCGCCCCGCCATTGCTGCGGTAGATCGGAATGGCGCCGCCGTTATCGTGGGCGTAAAGCTGGAAGCCGAGATAGCACTGGCGCAGGTTCGACCCGCAGTTCACGCTCATCGCCGCGCGCCGGGCTGTCCGAAGCGCGGGCATCAGCATGGCGATCAGGGCCGCGATGATCCCGATCACGACCAGCAGTTCCACCAACGTAAATCCCCGACAACGGTCTCGGTCAACGTGGACTGACATGGATACCTCCGCACGGCAGACGAAATGGGCCACGTCACGTTTTAGCGATTCGGCATCCCCAAAAGGAAGCATCATGTAATGCAATCCGTTGCAATGCGGTATTTTCTCATTCGGGACGAATGCCACCGCGACGGAACTCCGACGGGCACCGGCCGTGGCGTTTGCGGAAAAGACGGGAAAAATAGTACGGATCGTCGTACCCTACCAGGTTCGCCACTCGCGAGACCGAGAGGCTCGGATCGCTAAGTAACTGACGAGCGCGATACATCCTCAGCCGGATGACGTATTCCCCCGGCGACACGCCTACCTGCCGGCTGAACAGGTGGCAAAAGTGCGCCGGCGACAGGCAGGCGACGGCGGCAAGCTCATCCAAGTCGAACGGGCCGGTGAACCCGCCCTCGATCGTCTGCCGGGCCGCAACAATTCGATCGTCCATCCCCGCAGGGTCGGCCGGGCCGGCGGCGTTGTGGCCGCACGAGCGGACCAGCTCTGCCCATAAAACGTCCAGTAGCGCTTCGACCATCGGCGTATCCTGTTCGTGGGACCGCGCCAACTCCGAATAAAGCCCCTCCATCCGCTGCGCCACCGCGTCGGGCGATCGACACGGAAGCGGCACGTTTTCCGCCAGCCCGCACCGTCGAAACGCCTTCCCAGCCCAAAGACCGGTTAACCGAAGCCAACTGTGATCCCAATCCGACCTTGGATTGCCGTAGCAATGGGTGCTATTCCAGCCCCAAAGCACGATTTTTCCGCCTGCCGGCGTGGCTTGGCCGTCCTGCAACATCATCTGCGACGGGGTGTGGAACAGCACCAGCAGGTAGGGATATCGCAACCCTATCCCGCCGTGCCGGATCAGGCCTGGCGGCATGCGCTCGTGGATGCCCAACCCGTCGACGATCACCCGCCGCACTGCCGCATTGGTCTGGCCGCGATCGATGTAGAGGGATGTTGCGGGAGGTCGCGGCCGCCTCATATCGAAATATTGTCCATCATATTCCATATCGCGTCCATTCCTTTCTTAAACGATGCGAGACCACAATGAATTGGTCGTCGGGCAAGCCGGCAAAGGAACGAGGAATAGACACATGGCGCGGAGATTGGTTCTGACCGGCGATCACGTATGCGAATGGCGGGAGTTCTCCCCTGCCAGGCCCGGCCCTACGCAGGTGCAGGTGAAAACCGAACTCGCCTCGGGCAAGTACGGCACATGGGCGGCGATGATCGATTCGACGACGTTCGGAGAAGAACGGCTCGACGATGAACTTCGCGTCTTCCGCCCCGTTTCGTCGGCCAACAAGGCGCCCCCGCCGACGGAAATCGCGATCGGCACCATGGCGACCGGTATCGTGATGGAGGCAGGCTCACAGGTTCGGCATATCCATGTCGGCGATCGCGTCGTCGTCCTCGGCGGCGATATCCGCGACATCAATACCGCCAGTGCCGATGACATTCGTCCGCTGGGTAAAATCGAGCCGCGGCTGGCGATGTGCGTCGAGCCCTCGTACGTGTCGTTCCACTGCGTGCGGGAAAGCAACGTTCGCTATGGCGATACGGTGGTCGTCGTCGGCTTGGGGGCATTGGGGCTGATCGCAGTTCACATGGCGAGGCAGTCGGGCGCAGCAAAGGTGGTGGCGATCGACCTCCTTTCTGGCCGGCGAAAACTGGCGGAAAAGCTGGGGGCCGACTTCACGCTCGATCCGCGCGACGGCGATCCTGCGATCCAGCTTCGCGAACGCCTCGGCTCGCCGCACGGCGCGGACGTGGCAATCGAACTGGGCGGATCGACCGCCGCGTTGAACACCGCCATCCGCTGCGCCCGCGTGGCTGGCACGGTCTGCGCCGGCGGGTTTTATCGTGGCGAGGCGCGCGGGCTGTTCCTCGGGAAAGAAGCCCATCACAACCGGCTGTCGATCATCATCCCCCACGGTTGCGGCTTCGGCCATCCGGCGCGCGACTACCCGCGGTGGGACCGGACGCGCACATTTGATACGCTGCTCGACCAGATGCGATCCGGACGGCTGGCGGTCGGCGATATCGTGAACCCCATCGTCAACGTCGACGAGGCGACCGACCTGTTCCGCCGCACGCGCGACGAGCCCGACCGCATCGTGAAGTTCGCCGTTCAATTCTGATTCTGACGGATTGACCTAACCCACACCAACACCATGAGCACTCTGAAGATCGGTTTCCTCGGAACGGGCTGGATCGCCACCACCTACGCCAAGGCGCTGGCGGCCATTCCCGGTGTCCAGATCACGGCGTTATGCAATCGCCACCTCGAAAAAGCTCAGCGTTTCAACGCCGATCACGCCGGCGGCAAGGCAAACTGCTACGACAACTTCAACCAGATGCTCCAGCGCGAGCCGCTCGACGCCCTCTGGATCTGCATGCCTCCCGGCGCCCACAACGGCGAAGCCGAGGCGGCGGCGCGACGCGGCATTCACCTAATGCTGGAAAAGCCGATCGCCCTCTCGATCGAACGGGCCGAGTCGATCCGCGCCGCCGTCCGCGAAGGGAGCGTGAAGGTGCAGATCGGGCACCACATGCGGCACACCGCCCCTTCGATCAAGCTCAAGCAAATGCTCGCCGACGGCTCCGCCGGCCTGCCGGTGTTCATGCAAGGACGGTTCTTCACCAACGCCCTCTTCCCCACCTGGTGGCGAGACCCCAACATGGGCGGCGGACAGCTCGTGGAACAATCGATCCACCTGTACGACCTCGCCCGCCACTTCTTCGGCGAGCCCGAGTCGGCGTCCGGTTACGCCGCCAACCGCGTGCACCAACGGTTTGCCGATTACCGCGTCGATGACGTGAGCGCGTCGTCCATCCGCTTTAAGAGCGGCGCGATCGCGAACCTCTGCGCCGCCAACGTATGGGAGCCGAAATCAGGATCGGTCGAGTTCGTCGTCATGTGCGAAAAAGTGCTGGCGAAGTTCAGCAGCCCGGACAGCGCCGAGTTCGTCTACCACAACGGCATCAAAAGCGAAGAAGTGGATCGCGACAAAGTCGAAGTCCGCCGCGAGCAGATCAGCGGCGGGAGCCCATACGTCGAGCTATGCCGCAACTTTATCGACGGCATTCGCAGGGACACGCCAATCCGGTCGGGAATCGACGACGGTGCCGAAAGCCTGCGATTGGTGCTCGGCATCGCCGACTCGTCCCGACGCGGCGGCGAGGTCGTCCGATTCTGACGGAATCGAAACACAACGGATTTGAAAAGTCGAAGTATTGCATGTCATGCCGCGCAGCGAAACACCGCGCGCGCCGGCCTCGGTTCGGCACGCGCGGCGACAACCTGCCGGCGCGTTTTCGAGTGATTGCGGAGGAAGCCGATGAGCGTCTCACGAACATGGAAAAGGAAGTCAATCAATGGCATTCTCGCAACGCTCGGCACACTGGCCGCGCTGATGGCGGGCTGTGCCCACAACAAAACGCCTGCGGCTCCGCCGACGGAAATCGTCCAACCTGCGCAGGCCACCGCGATATCGGACGAGAAGGCGTTCGCCGACGGATTTGAAGCCCAGCCGACGCTCGCCTCTGCCTGGGCGCCCACGGGCGACGTCGCCATCGACACTGCCGAGGCGTTTGAAGGCCGTCAGTCGCTGCGGCTCACGCGAGGCGAGGCCGAAGCGCTGAGACCCGTGAACGCGGTCGGCCCGGCCTTCAAGGTCGAGCCCGGCAACTACCAGATTTCACTGGCGGCCCGGTCCGACCTGACGTCGCCGGACAACTCGTTCAAAGGCGAAGTCTCGCTCGAATACCTCTCCGCCGAAGGCCAGCCGCGCGATCGCGTGTCGGTGGCGGAACTCGACAAGCGGCAGAATTGGAAAGAGATCAAGAAGAACATCAGCGTGCCCGACGGCGTGGCCTCGGCGCGCTTCCGCGTGAACCTCGACAAGGCCCTCGGGCGATTCTGGGTCGATGCGATCGCCATCACGCCGTCCACCGTGAGCAACGACGATCCGGTCGTCGATCGCATTTTTTTCGACACCGCCCAGATGGGGAACCTGCTGTTTCCGACCGATTCCCGCCGTGTGAAGGTGACGGCGTGGACGCGGCGTGAGCTGAGCGAGCGCGAGCGGTCGATCCAGTGCATCGTGACCGACTACTGGGGCGTCGAGCAGGCCGAGCCGATCCCGGCCAAGCTCAGCAAGACCGGCGTGGCGCGCAATACGCTTCACGTCTACGAAGGCACGTTTGACCTCGCACCCATACCGCTCGAGATCGGCCGTTATTACGAGTTCCGAGCGACGCTGACGAAAGACCCGCAGGGCAACGCCCCCGGCGGCACGTTCGGCAACTACAGTTCGTTCGCCATCCTCCCCTTCGCCCCCGCCAATCGCCACCGGCCGGAGGACGTGCCGTTCACCAGCCGTACGTGGGACGCGCGCATCGATACCGCCCAATACCTCAACTACCGACTCGGCATCCGCATCGGCGGCATATGGGGCGGCTGGTCGAAGGAGCCGCCGCACGAGCCGTACGGCGCGACGATCGAGGTGATCGAGAAGCACGGCATGGGCTTCCTCACCGGCTCGCCCGCTCACGACGTCGAGCAGCGCAAGCCCGGCCATGAAAGGTGGACCGACGAAGCGCTCCGGGCCGGCGTGCGCGCATTCATCGCCAAGTACGGCCACATCCGCCCGATGGTCATCAACCTCGGTAACGAGCCGCCGAACAAAGGCGACGACGTGAAGCTGAACGTCGAGGCGTACAAGTCGATCTACGAGGAAGTGAAGAAGATCGACCCGTCGATCATCGTTGTCGGCACGTCGGTCGGCCCGAGCGAGGATTTCTTCAAGGCCGGCTTCGGCAAGTACCTCGACGCGTACGACTTCCACATCTACGGCGACAGCGGCGAAGTACGCGAGGCGATCGAAAAACTCTATCCCGCGATGTTCGCCAAGTACGGCAACGCGAAGCCCATCTGGTCCACCGAGCTGGGCTTCAGCAGCCACGGCATGGCGCGCATCGAGGTGGTCCGCGAGATGGTGCGCAAAACCTCCAACTTCTTCGCGGCCGGCGGGGCGAACATGTCGTGGTTCGGCATCATGTATCCCGACCCCGACGCCAAGATCGTGGGCACGGGCGGCGAGTCGCACAACGTCTTCGACTGCCGCTACATGAAGTACGCGCCGAAGCTCGACGCCATCTCGTACTACAACATGGTGAACGGCATCGCGGTGAAGAAGTTCAAGGACGAGCGCATCTACGAAAGCCCGGCCGGCGGCATCAAGGCGTTCCTCTTCCGCGACGGCGACGGCGACACGCTACAGGTATTGTATATGGACAAGGGCCGCGAAGACGTGATGGTCCCGCTGGACGGCGTGCAGGACGTAGAGGTTATCCGCGTCGACGGCACGCGCAGCACGCTCTGGGCCGGCAACAAAGGTTTGACGCTGACCGTCGGCGAGGATCCACTGTTGCTGCTCTACAAGTCTCAACAGGATGAGCTGCCCGCCGCTCTGCTCGCGCCCGCGGCGAAGATTACCGCGCGGCCGGGGAATATCGTTTGCGGCGATTCGGGCAAGCTGAGCGTCGCGCCGACCGACGGCGTGAAAGCAGCGCTTAAACTGCCTTTCCGCTGGACTGCGGCAGCCGAAGTTGGCGATCCGGCGACGCAATCATTCACCCTCACGTCTCCGAAGGATACTGCCGCCCGCGAGGCGGACCTGGTCATCCGTCTGGCCGACGCGTCGGGCAGGCCGATCGGCGAACTCTACGATCGCCCGTCGATCACCGGCGACATCACCATGAGCCTGCTGCCCTCCCCCGCCGCCGGCGACGGTATGCCCGGCGTGAAGCTCGTCGTCCGTAATAACGGTCGCGATACGCAACAGATTTCTTGGAACGTGGTGCTGCAAAGCGCCAAGCCAGTCATCAACGGCGCCTACCCGGACAAGCCGATCACCGCCGACGCGTACTTCGCCGCGCCGGCGAACGGCGAGTTGGCCATCCCCGGCAACAGCGGCCAGGAAATCGTGCTGCCGCTGGCGAAGGTTGACGCCCACACGGTCTACTACGTGAAGGCGATCGTCGCCGACTCGTCCGGCCGTCAGGTCGTAAGCGAGCGGCCGGTGGCGGGGTTCGTCTCCGTGCCGAAGGTGAAGCCCGGCGCGATCAAGATCGACGGCGATCTCTCCGATGCAGCCTGGAGCAAGGCCACCGTTGCCCGCATCAATCGCATCGACGAGTACTACAACTTCCGCCGCCCGAACCGCGAAGCCGAGTGGACCGGCCCGGCCGACCTCTCTGCCGAGATCCGCTATCTGTGGGATGAGCAATATCTCTATGTCGGCGTCACCGTCGTAGACGATATTGCCGGCAAGCCGCAGGCCGACGGCATGATCTGGTCGCAGGACGGATTGCAGTTCCTCTTCGACCCGACTCGCACCAGCGTTCAGAAGGCTGGCCGGTACGACTACGCCGTCGCGCTGTCGTCCAAAGGCCTTCAGGCGTGGAGCTACCTCACCGCCGACACCGCGCTGGCGCCCTCGGGCGAAGTGAAGGACATGAAGCTCGGCATCCGCCGTACCGACCCGGCCAACGGCAACATGACGTATGAAGTGGCCATCCCCTGGTCGCGCCTCTCGCCATTCAAGCCGGCGGTGGGCGCGAACCTTGGCGCGACGCTCATCGTCAACGAGGATGACGGCAACGGGCGAGATTCGTTCCTGACCTGGTTCGGCAATGCCCACTCGAAGGACATCGAAACCGTCGGCGACCTGATTCTCGCGGAGGAATCGAAGTAGCCGGCCCAAGGCTGCCTACCATCCAACACCATGACACAATCCCAATCCGATCTTCAGAACGTGCTGAGCGACGAAGAACGCCGCGCCGGGTTCCGCCTTCTTTTCGACGGCAGGACGACCGCCGGATGGCGTGGGTACAACAAGCCCGACATCCACCCGCAATGGCGGGCGACGGGCGGCGAGCTGCGCCTGCATCCTGACCCGCAGCCCACTTACGGCCACGACATCATCAGCGTCGAGGCGTTTTCCAACTTCGAGTTGCTGATCGACTGGGTGCTCTACGAACGCGGCAACTCCGGCATCATGTATCACGTACAGGAGACGGAGAAATTCCCGTTCATGACCGGCCCGGAAATCCAGTTGCTGGACGACGACCGTCATCCTGACGCGCAGAACGGCGCCGATCGCCGGGCCGGCGCGTGTTACGGACTGTATCCGCCGCTGGCGGACGCGCGGTCGCCGGTCGGGCAGTGGAATCGCGTTCGGCTGCTGGTGGACGGCAATCAGGTGGAGCATCACCTCAACGGTGTGCTGGTCTGCAAGTACGAACTCGGTTCCGCCAATTGGAACGCGCGCGTCGCCGCCAGCAAGTTCAACGAGTGGCCGGACTTCGCGCAAAAACGTCACGGCCACATCGTGCTGCAGGATCACCTCGATCCGGTCGCGTTCCGAAACATCAAGATCCGAACATGGTAAGCCCTGCGCGGGCTTCGCCGACGAAGGATGCGTTTCATGTCCGAATGTCTCCTGCACCAGACCGACCTTTTCCGGCCGCACAACGATCCGGATGACCACTGGGATCTCGCGTGCGCCTTCGCGATCGCCCGAATCGGCAAATGCCCGCTCGCCGGCGTGCTGATCGACCATCCGCCCGGGCCGCCGATTCTGAATCACGCGTCGGACCCGGATCTGGGATCGGTCGCGCAACTGTCGTTTCTCACCGGCGTCATCCCGCCGGTGGCGATCGGCAGTCCCCGCCTGTTTTCCGCCCGCGACGACCTTGCCTCGACGGCCGCGCCAGTCGGGGTGGAATTCGTGCTGAAATTACTTCGGGAAAGCGCCGTTCCCGTCGCGATCTCCATCGTGGGCTCGGCGCGGGACGTCGCCGAGGCGATCGCGCGCGAACCGGAGTTGTTCGCGAAGAAGTGCTCGCGCATCTACCTGTGCGCGGGCAACGGGTGCCCTGATCCTGAGAAGATCAAGGTGCTGGAGTGGAACGTCGGCATCGACCCGGCTGGCTACGCGCAGATATTCCGCGCGCCCTGCCCGATCTACTGGCTGCCGTGCCTGGATGATGAGGATCGCGTCGCGTCATGCGAAGCAAAGCCTTACGCATCCCACTTCCGCTTCCTACAATCCGACATCTTGCCCGAACTGCCCCAGCCGTTGCAGAACTTCTTCGCGTTCATGTACGCCAAGCGCGATTCGTCGTTCTGGTTGACGGCGTTGCGGGATCGATTCGACGACGTGCTGTCACAGCAGGCCGGCCTGTATCGGATGATGTACTCCACGCCGCTCTTCTTCGACGTGGCCGGCCTTTGCGTGACGACCAGCGGCGACGTCCGCCCCAAAACAGAGAAACGCAACGATTGGGCTTACCAATTCGAGTCGATCAAGATCGATTGCGATGCCCGTGGCGCCACTCAATGGCAGCCGGCCGGCAGCGAGGCCGATCGCTACGTCCTGCACGTGCTGGACGTCGATGCGTACCCCGCCGCGATGACCAAGGCGATGCGCATCCTGCTACAGGACGCCTTTCCCAAAGCGCTGTAACCAACTTCGATAAGCGACAACGTCCACCGCACACGTGTGACGGCACGCATACGGTGGGCGCCGCGTCACATGGATAGAACGCGAGAACGCATTGCATGGTTACTGCGCATCGCGCGTTTCCTTGTTCCCCCAGAAGTAATAGTCGAGATCGGGACGGGCCAGCAGCAGCGCATCCGTCCCCGCATCGGTGGCAGGCGTGAGGTATCCGGTCCGCGCCGACAGGACGGCGCTGGCCGGCAAGCCGCGCGGCAGGCCAGTCGTACGGAGATATGGCGCTTCCGCTGTAACGTGTCCGTCGTACCACACCACATTGCCCCGCTTATTGTGCCGGGCATGGAAGTTCTGGAGGTTCGATGTCGAAGGCGCTGGAATCGCGGCCACACGAACGAGCGTCGTTCCCGAAAACTGTCCGGAGTCCGCGAACAACACCGTCTCAGCCGCCCGCCGAACGCGGGTAACGCGGCTGGGCAGCTTCGTCCACGAGTTATACCCGTATCCCGACGGTGGCAGGCCAGGGTAGATGCTGGAGGCCGGAATCACGCCCGCGATCGTCGGGCAGTCGTATATGTTCGCGTTCTTGTGATACGGATATAACCAGCCGCCCTCCACGTTATACTGCGGCGAGGCGGCCGAATCAGACGAATACCACCACGTCTGCACCTTGCCGGCGCCCAGCGAAAAGATGTTGCCGGGCTTGCCCGCACCTTTGGATGTGGCGAGATAGTTCGTCCAGGCAATGCCGATCTGGCGCAGGTTCGACTTGCATACCGTTGACTTCGCCGCCTCGCGGGCACGCCCAAGCGCAGGCATGAGAATTCCGATTAATAAAGCAATAATTCCTATTACAACCAGTAATTCGACAAGTGTAAAACCTGCTTGAGATGTCGTAGCTTTACCTTGCACAGCACACCATACCCTTCTGAGATGTCGGGCCGCACGCTTACCTTCACGCCAAACTGGCGGAAAAGCGACGAGGCAAGCTCGGCCGTCAAACTGTATAATCAGGCGGATTCCGGGACGGGATATTACGTGGCGCGTTCCTCTGAACGGAGGGTGGCGCGCCACGCAATTCTCACCCAATCATTGGCCGTCATTTCGCTTGCGGAACCGCGCGGATAGCTGATGGTTGATTAGTTAGACGCCACCGGCGCTGGCTCGGCCAGCAGTTTCGGAAGCAGCGTTTCGAGTTCCTGCCGAGCGGTTACGGATCGCAGCACGCCATTGCGGTCGATCAGGAACATCACCGGAATGCCGCTGATCCCGTATTTTCGCGTTTCCGGATGCCACTTTCGCTCGCCGGCTGAATCGGCGTCGAAGATCTGCGTCCAGGAGAGTTCCGGATCACCGTTGACGAAATTCACCAGTGCGTCTTTCGTGTAGTCGTTCGACACGCCGAGGATTTCAAAGCCCTTGTCATGATATTCCTTGTATAGCGCCTTGATGCGCGGCAGCTCGGCCTTGCACGGGCCGCACCACGTGGCCCAGAAGTCAATTAGAACGACTTTGCCCTTCCACTCAGCCGTGCTGAACGGCGTGCCGTCCGGCTTTACGCCGGCAATCTGAATGGGCTTGCCTTCGTAGGAGCGTTGCGACTGAAGGCCTTCCCACCGTCGCGCGGCCGCCTGCGACTGCCTGCCCGGTCCGGCCGCAAGGACGCCGACGACGCGCTTGGTTACCACTTCGGAAACACCAGGAGTACGGAGGAAGTTGGCGGCGGCGGAATCGACGACCCGGTCGGACTCCTTGGATCGTTTCAGAACGCCTTCGAGGCTCTCGACCACCTTCAACTGACCTTCCTCATCAGCCGTCGTGAGATAGGCGGCCAGGAGTTGTTGTACCTTCGCGAAATCTGCAGCTTCGGCGTCGTCAGCCGACTCGGCTTCCTTTTTCACGCGATCGATCGCCGATTGGTCACCCAAGGCCAGCATCAGCGGCTCGGTGCGCAGGCGACGAAGGAAGCCACCAAGGCGAACTTGCTCTTCGTTCGCCGGCGCCCGGCCAGCGGTGCTGGCCTTGTTCAATTCTTCATAGAGACCTGCCAGCCGCTGCAACAACGGGATGGCTTGAGGCGCAAGACGTTCTCGCGTTGCAGGATCGCGAAGGGACGCCTCGTTCGGAATCAACGACTTCAACTCCGAGTTGGCGATCTTCAGGTCTTCGCCGACTTCCGCACGCGTCCGCAACGGCACCGATTCTGCCGCACACGCGATGGCGGCAAGCGTGGCCAAAACGGTCGCAGCTACGACTGATGGCTTCGAAAACGCCGAGGACCTCACCTGAACCATCATATACCTCACAGCTAAATATCCACAAAATACATAGGAATACTTACTTCATTTTTGAATGTTAATTTCATTTTTTACTCCGTCAATCTATTCATGAATAATGCGCTTTAAATTAGACATCCCTTGGGAAGGGCGACTATCCGTGCTAGTTTTCGATGCATGATGCGCAGGGTTAACGAGATTTCCGATCTTCCGACGACTAACGAGCTGTCCTCGACGGAAAATCCGACTGATGGGGAAGTCGATGCCTTCGCCACAGATGGCCAGACAGCGTTTGGCGGGGTGCAGCGGGCACTGGCAGAGATGGTCGCGGCCCTCCCTTCCGCTCCCGAGCGAGCGACAGACCTCCAGCGCATCCTCGGCGTCGACTACAAACTGGCATGGCAGGTATTCAACATCACCCGCACGACGCATCCCCTTGCGGCCGCGGGACATGTGCCAGGGCCGCCTTCGCTTAAGCGACTACTCGCGGCGGCGGAATCAGTCGGCGTGCCGTTCAAGCTCGTTCGAAACGTGAAGGAGGCAGTGGGCCGGTTCGACGATGTCGTCCGCACGCACGCCGGTACGCGGGCCGCGTTTGACTCGATGGTCGCCGCGGCGTGCGCAGACGAGTCGACCGAGGCGATCGACCTCCTGCACCGCCGCAACGCTTATCGCGGAAACGTTCATATCTGGGGCCTGCAAGTCCAAACCTTCTACTCCGCCGTCTTCATTCGCGGCAGCGAATCGGTCGCCAACTGCATCGACGAGTGCGCGGTCAACCTCAAGCTCGGCCTGAGACGCCACAGATACGACGTCAGCGCCACCGTGTATGGCTATCGCCACGCGCAGTCCAACGGCGATCCCGCCGTACAACGCGTGCCGTTGCGTCCCGACGCATTTCAGCAATACGGCGCCCCGTTGCTGACCGAATTTTGCACCAACCCCTTGCCTGCCTTCCGCACCGGCCGACATGCCGATGGATGGACGTTCAGCGAACTGGCCGGCGATTCGATCGGCTTGCGCGGGGCGGTCGACCTCTGTTTTGCCGGCGTCGGGCGCGGCAGCCCCCCCGCCCGCGATGTCGACGGCAGCCAGATCCTTGCGTCGAACATCACCTTTTCCACCCCCGCAGCACTTGCGATCGCAGACCTATTGGTACACCTTCCGTCGTTCGGCCACGTCGATCCCGAACTGGTGGTGCATCGTCACATGTTCGGCGACGGCTCGCCGATCGCGGCCGCCCGCGCGCAGCGGTTGCAAACGCGCGATCGCATCCAGCGTCTGCCCCTGCACGGCAATGGCCCCGACAGCGCCGACGTCCCGCGAGTCGCCGAGTTGCTGCGCGTCGTGGCGAGCGAAGTGCGGTGGAATCCAGACGAGTTCGAGCTTTTCCGCGTGCGAACCCAGTACCCGGTACTCGACTCTGTCATGCGATTGCAATTTCGCCGTCCGTAACGGTCGGTAGGCCAGGCGCGATACACCTTCACGCCGAAGACGACAACCCGGCTTTGATGCGCGACGGCGCACTGCGGCCGTTCACCCACTGACATTGCATGGTGTACTCCACCGGCATTTCCGGAATGCCGCGACGGTTCAGTGTGATCTGGCTGATCAGCACGTCCGCTGCCAGCGCGCCGCCGAGTTCGTAGCGCAGGTCAAGCCCGGCCTCGTTCGGCGACTCGGGAGAACGGTCAAACGCGACGCGGGCAATGTCGCGTGGCACGCGCCAGCCAAGGTGATCGAAGATGTGGCCGAAGAACATCCCCATGACAAGCTCAGGGCGCGTGCGCTCAAGCCACCGCACGATTCGTTCCGTGCCGCCCTCGGGATCGGCCTCACTGTATTGAAGAACGTCAATCGACTGATCGGGCTGCAATGAGCGCATCATGTACGACGTGGGGAACATGACGCCGTTGTTCGTACGCCGGTCGTATTCCTCGGAGACGGCCACGCCGATGCGCTTGTAGCCCATCTTGAATACCCGTTCAATGGCAAGCTTGATGCCGGCATACATGTTCGGCACCACGCGGTGCAGTCGCGGCGATTTCATCGAGTAGCCGAACGCCACCATTGCGTAACGCGACCAGGAGATATCGCGCAGCACCCGGTCCGGCGTGCTCATGCTGGTGACAAGGAAGCCGGGGATCGTCCAATCCGACATCGCGCGATCCAGCGCCGCCGGCGTGGCATCCGGCCCGACCAGGCTGAACGCCCTCACCTTGTAACCATACTCGAGCGCCCGCTGCTCGAACCCGCGATAGGTTCGTCGCACGTGGCTCGGCAGGTCATCCGGCCCGTTATGAAGGGGAAAATCGACGATCACCCCCAGGATCGCCTTAAACGATGTCGGCCGGGCACTGCGAAGGTGGGCCATGTAAGCGGACGTGAGCGGATTCGGCCGCCAGCCCATCTTCTCCGCGATCCGCAGAACGCGTTTCCTCGTCGCATCAGGGATAAGCGGGCTATTGTTCAAAGCCCTTGAAACAGTGGCGGCGCTCAGACCACAAGCCTTTCCGATATCCTCGCAGGTGGGGGCTCGCATTGGCTCATTTTATGCAACGAATTGCATCCACTCAATGGCTTATTGCCTGCCCACAATCCCAACCCGGCAAGCGCGCGGCCGGTCATCGTGCGCCGCGCACTCACACACGACTGCAACAAATGACTCACTCGCAAAGGAAACCGTGGACGAGGCCCTCCTTTGCGACCCTGTTGTTCGCGTCTATGAGCGCTCATCTCAAAAACATGAACAAAGGCATTGCGAGAGGGACGCGCTCTGCGTGAGCTACGCCCGACGCCGACGTCGGCCGAATGCCCCGATCACCACTACGCCGGCCAAGCCCAGGGACGCCGGTTCAGGCACTAACGACACGGTACCGTTGACCGTGAAATTGTCGTATTCAACGGTCTGGAAGTTGCTTGCCGCGAACGTGAAAAACCGAAAGGTGATGCTGTCGAGGTCCTGATAGGCCGCGCCGGTCAGGCTCAGGTTCACGTTGGTGAACGCCGGCGTGCCCCGCTGTGTGGTAACCGTTTGTGAGAACCCTGCCGAAACATCGCCAGTCGAGGTGTTGATGTTGGTCGAGCCGTCCGTGCTGAAACCCGTCGCACTAGTCTGCATGGCGAAGCCACGAGTGCTGCCGCCGCCTTTCGTGACAACGAAGGCGAGCGACGACAAGTCTAGTTCGTAGCCGGAGTCAGCCGTCAAAGTAAAAGTAAAGTAGCTGTTGGCACTGACGGCGGCCGCCGCGTTGGCAAAAGGCGCGCCTGCGGTATCACTGCCCGTCGAGGCTCCCAAATAAGGCCTCGACGTCCAGGCGGCGTCATTGCCCACGTCCATTATCACGTTATTCCGGGTGACATCCGAAGCGGTAACGTTGGAGCCGGACGACGTTGCCGGAATCGCCGTCTTCTGACCGGTGGTTTGGCCCGTGAACTCATACGTAGCCAGAACGGCCGCCTGGACATCCGAAGCAAAGGCTCCGCCGACCAGCGAACCGAGAATCAGCGCGCTGACTTCATATTTCTTGCCCATTTTCGTTTCTCCTCCAAAAGAGCATCCACTTCACTTTTCGCCACTAGACATGGTGTGCGCATCCTACGACACCGCGGTCGATCGAATCGGAAAAATTGATGCAACTCGTTGCATCAAATTGCTCCCGCCCTGTGTGACAAAAAACCTCGCCGGGCAGCACATTTACAACTGCGAGCCAAGCCAGGAGAAGAACAACGCTTTTTCGACAGCGGGGGCCCCCTGCTGCTGCGCGGATAAAACACGCAAGCGATGCAGGGGTTGGAGATTCAGAGGGAGTTGATCAACGCAGTTTATATTTGAACGACGTCCATAGGATATGCAACGGGTTGCATCACGTCGAGAAACCATTTCTTGGATCGTGGCTTATCGTTAACTGATGTCGGGCGGCGACGGCTGACGCAGCCCGATGTAGTACTTACTTACGGAGGTGCCTGCCATGAAACAACGAGGATTCACGTTGGTCGAATTATTGGTCGTCATCGGCGTGATCGCCGTTCTCATTTCCCTGCTGCTGCCGGCGTTGGGAAAGGCCCGCGAGATGGCCAAGAACGTCAGTTGCCAATCCAACCTGCGACAGATCGGTCAGGCGTTTTTCCTTTACGGATCGACCGGCAACAATAAGCGTTATCCAGACTCCGGCCAGACGGGAACGGCCGACACTGCCACCACTCCGTTCACCGGTGTGACGTATACCAACGTGTACTATGCGTGGTATCACCGTTTGTTCCCGAACTCATATTGGGGCACGAACGTTCAACTGCTCTTCTGTCCGAACAGCGCCTGGCGAACGAGCAATTTCGATAACGACCTGACCACCCGCGGGCAGCAGCATCGGATCAGCTATGGGTACAATCACCAGACGTTTGCCGACGCCAACTCGCCAGGCTGGGGCACCGTTCCGGGATACGAACATCTGAAAAAGCGGCCGGCCATCAACTCGATCAAGCGCTCGGCGGAAACGGCGCTCGTCGCCGAGGCGGGCGCCGGCGCCACGTTGAACGATTGGGGACGCCTCAGCCGAACCTATTACGACACCGGCAACGGCGTTCTGGTCGCGCGCCACGGCCGCAACTGCAACGTGTTGTGGGCGGACGGACACGTGTCGTTCATCACGTCGTCGTCAACACTGAAAGACCGCTTCAACCTCTCGCTCGGCCTGTACAGCAACACGGCCGCGGGACGGTTTTCTTCGGATATCTCGACGACTTACCCGTACTTCTGGGTCCGCGCGAGCCAGTAATCGCGCCTTCGTATCAATCGCCACGACCGCGGCCCCGCCACAACCGGTCGCGGCCTTGTCCTTGTCCGCAACGGCATGTCGATTCCGAGTGCCGGAGGAGTAGTTCACGATGTATCGATTCACCTGCGCAGGTCTCTGCACCCTCGCGTTCGCAGCGAATTTCACCATGAGTCAGGAACAACAGCCGAAACCGAAGAACGATGGATACCTCGAATTTTACTACGGCCAATCGACCGGCGGGGAAGAGTGGATTCAATCGATCCGCATGCAAACCCCCGCGCCGGGATCAGACGTGAAGGGCGACACGCGGGTCGAGTTCACCGCGCCTGGAATGAAGGTTGCCAAAGCAATGTGTTGGCGCCAGCCGACCGATGAGCAGCCCAGCCACTGGGGTCACGATTCGATCGTCGCCGAGCAGTTCGAGCTCTCGGCTGACGGAAGGGGATCGTTTGTCTTCAAGGCAGATGATTTTCCCCATGGCCCGGTGACCCTGCGCATCCTCACGCAGGCTGCGGACGGCCTGAAGGACATCTACGAACTGCAACTCTACAACGCCGGCGGCGTGCGGTGGAACCTCGGCATTCCGGCGACCGATCCACCGGCGGCCAAAGGTATGAAGCTCGTCTTCTCCGACGATTTCGACGGCCCGCTCTCCATCTCAAACGACGGTCGAAACGCCCGCTACAACGCTCATAAGCCGGGCGGCGGTGATTTCAGTGGGTGGCAGTTTTCCAATCCCGACCATCCGAACCGGCCCCTTCGCCAGCGCGACACGTTTCTCCAGATCGCCGCCCGCAAAACCCCCAACGACAAGGGCAGCAGCGGCCTCATCGCCACCGTCGCGGAAGATCGCTCAGGCTTCTGGGCCAAGCCGCCCTTCTACGCCGAATGTCGTTTCGTCGCGCACTCCGCCCCCGGCACTTGGCCGGCATTCTGGACCGTCACGCAAATGGTCAAAGCCCCCGGCGACGAGCTCGACATCGTCGAAGCCTACGGCGGCGTCGGCAAGAAGAACCCCAACTTCGTCGGCTACTCATGCGTGACGCACTTCTGGAACCAGTTCAACCCCGACGGCACGCCCCGCAAGGCCAAGAGCGCCCGCGTCAAAACGATGGAAATCGGCGGCAAGAACCACTTTTCCACTACCTTCCACACCTACGCCGTCCGCGTCGATCGCGAGCACACGATCTACTACTACGACGACATCGAAGTGCTTCGACATGCGACGAACGACAAGAGCCTCGAACCTCATATCCTGCTGATCAACTACGCCATCGGCGGCATCAGCGGATGGCAGATCGATCTGGAACGCTACAACAACAGCACCGACATGTACGTCGATTACATCCGCGTCTACCAGGGAGATGTGGAATAACACCCGCGACGCCACCTGCCTGCCATGGGCTCTCGTTTCGGCGTTCCGCCAGGACGGCCACGAGACGCCTGTGGCAGGTAGTTTCCTGCGGGATCAACAGGAGCCCGCAATCGATGTGATTACTGCAAAAGAAGCACTCTAATTTAGCCCCTCCGGCGCCCTCGTCGAACTCCACCTTTCCGCCGTTCTCTTCGCCCTCAGCACATCAAAACCCGCTTAATTCCTACAGGAATTCAGCATTTTCAAACGCGCCTGATTTAACGTACACCCGTCACGAATTCCTTGTTGCCGACGCGCCGGACATCTAGATTCGAAAGCCACGCGATCGCACTTCAATGTTGGCGCGCTCGCTTTGGTCCTCGGCCGCTTTCGCCTACCGCGAAAGCGGGACCGATCTCGAACGAAAAGAAACGGAGATTCGATGCCAGCCACGGCGCAACACACGTTGGGCGAGAAAGCCGCCTACCAATTAGCGAACGTCACGAAGACCCCGCCGCAATATAACGCGATCACCCCACGTTGGCTCGTCCGGCTTCTGGACTGGAAGCCACTCGAGGCCGGCGTGCTGCGCGTCAACCGCGTCGTCGAAGACAACGACGTGCAAGTGGTCTGCGGGCAGACCGAAAAGACCACCATCCCCGGCTCGTTCGTCAACTACGAAGAGAAGCCGCGCGAGTACACGCTGAACTCGATCTCGTCGATCGTCGACGTGCAGACCAAGGTCAGCGACCTGTTCAGCAATCCGTTCGACCAGATCAAGGAACAGCTGCGCCTCACGATTGAAACGGTGAAGGAGAAACAGGAAAGCGAGCTGATCAACAATCCCGACTACGGCCTCCTCATCAACGTGCCGGCGAAGCAGCGCATCGCCACGCGGAAGGGCGCTCCGACCCCGGACGACCTCGATGAACTGCTCAGCAAGGTGTGGAAGGAACCGTCGTTCTTCCTGGCCCACCCACGAGCGATCGCCGCGTTCGGCCGTGAGTGCACGCGGCGTGGCGTGCCGCCCCCGACGATCAACCTGTTCGGCACGCCGTTCCTCACTTGGCGCGGCGTCCCGCTGATCCCCAGCGACAAGCTCCACGTCGACGGCGAAGCCAACCCGACCGGCACCGGCGGGAAGACGAACATCCTGCTGCTTCGCGTGGGCGAAAAGAAACAGGGCGTCGTCGGGCTGTTCCAGCCCGGCCTGCCTGGCGAGCAGACGCCCGGCCTGAGCGTCCGCTTCATGGGTGTGAACCGCAATGCCATCGCCAGCTACCTCGTCTCGCTTTACTGCTCGGCCGCCGTGCTGACCGAGGATGCGATCGCGGTGCTCGATAACGTCGAAGTGGGCAATTACCATGAGTACAAGTGATCCGCTGAAGGCGGCGACCACCCCGCTGTCCGGCGATCCGGCCGACGCAACTGCGACGCTTGAGGCCGTCGTACGTGACTTCGGCCTGCCGGACGTCGGGGAAATCGCCCGTCTTGCCAACGACCTGTTCCGCGAAGCGACCTCGCTTCCATCGGCCGCCCCCGCGGTGCCGTCGGCGGCGTCGCTCGGCATACCGCAGGATGTGACGGGCCTGACGCTGTCGCCCATTCCGGGCGCCAACACGCCGATCCCCGCTCCGGCGTTACCGACCCAACTGCCGGCGGTGCCGAACCAGGCAATGCCGATCGCGACCACGACCTCCGTCCGTCCCGGGCTGTCCAGCGCCAGCTCGGCGGTTGCCTCGGCGCCTACCAGCGTGCCCGGTCTCATCGCCCACCCCCCCGTCTCGACTCCGGTCCGACCGACGACGGGTTTCAGCTTCCTCGATGACGCCCGGGCGATCTTCTCCGACGCCGCCTCGGCCGTGGACGCGGTGACGCCGGCGCCGGTCACAACGCAGTTCGGCGTGCCGTTCGAAGGCGACCTCCGCGATTTCGCCTCGCTCGGCAAGGCTGCCGAAGCGTCATCCCCGCCGAACGTGCCAACGGGGCTTGCGCACCCGACAACGCAAACGTTGCCCGGCATCCCGACGTCCACTGCCACAGTCGATCCGACCCGCGCGCTCACAGAAGATGTTCGCGCCCTCACGTACATCGACGTCGTGCCGTCGGTCGTCCCGTTCGGCAGCGAACTGGGCGCTGTGCCGACGACGTCGATCTCCAGTGGTCTGTTCGACGTGAACGCCATCCGCCGGGATTTTCCCATCCTGGCAGAACGCGTGAACGGCCGGCCGCTCATCTGGTTCGACAACGCCGCCACCACGCAGAAGCCGCAATCGGTCATCGACCGCATCAGCTACTTCTACGAGCACGAGAACTCCAACATCCACCGCGCCGCCCACACGCTGGCCGCCCGGTCGACCGATGCCTACGAGGGCGCCCGGGAGAAGGTGCGGCGGTTCCTCAACGCCTCGACCAAGGACGAGATCATCTTCGTCCGCGGCGCGACCGAAGGCATCAACCTCATCGCCCAGACGTACGGCAAACGGTTCGTGCAGAAGGACGACGAGGTCGTCGTCACCCACTTGGAACACCATGCCAACATCGTGCCCTGGCAGATGCTGTGCGCGGAGAAGGGCGCGCGGCTGCGCGTTGTCCCGGTCGATGACAGCGGCCAGGTCATCCTCGAAGAGTTCGAGCGCCTGCTCGGCGGCCGCACGAAGATCGTCTCCATCGCCCATGTGTCGAACGCCTTGGGCACCGTCACGCCGGTCGAAGAGATGACGAAGATCGCCCATCGTCACGGCGCGAAGGTCGTCCTCGACGGCGCGCAGGCGGTGTCGCACCTGCGCGTGGACGTGCAGCAGTACGACTGCGATTTCTACGTCTTCAGCGGCCACAAGGTGTTCGCCCCAACCGGCATCGGCGTCGTGTACGGCAAGCATTCCGTGCTCGAACAACTGCCCCCCTATCAGGGCGGCGGCAACATGATCTCCGACGTGACATTCGAGAAGACGCAATATCACGGGCCGCCCATGCGATTCGAAGCCGGCACCGGCAGCATCGCCGATGCGGTCGGCCTGGGCGCGGCGATCGACTACGTCGAGCGCGTCGGCATGCACAACATCAGCCGATACGAACACGACCTGCTGGTGTACGGCACCGAGCGCCTGCTCACCATTCCCGGCCTGCGACTCATCGGCACGGCCAAGGAAAAGGCGAGCGTGATGTCATTCGTCCTCGACGGCTTCACCACCGAGCAAGTCGGCCAGGGACTGTCGAAGCAGGGCATCGCGGTTCGCTCAGGCCATCACTGCGCGCAGCCCATCCTTCGCCGCTTCGGCCAGGAAAGCACGGTGCGGCCGTCGCTGGCGTTCTACAACACCTGCGAGGAGATCGACCAGCTCATCGCGGCGATCTGGAACATCAAGAACGGCAACGTGCCGAGCGTTGTATAGAGGACCGTTCAAATCATCAATGAGCGAGCGGGAGACAGCACGCGGCTGTGTCTCCCGCTCGCATTTTGCGTTGCCGCGGTGCTAACCGCTAGATGACCCAATCGTATGGAAGTTCCTGCTTGAACTCCTGCGGCTTCTGATCGCGATACTGCAATTCGGGATTTTTCACCGTAACGCGCGTGTGACCGGGGACCGACTTGGTCACGAACACATTGCTGCTGATCACCACGCCCTGCCCGATGACCGTTTCACCGCCGAGGATGCTGGCGCCGGAGTAGACGGTGACGTCGTCTTCCAGCGTCGGATGGCGTTTCACGCCTCGGAGGCGTTGGCCGCCGCGCGTGGAGAGGGCGCCGAGGGTGACGCCCTGGTAGATCTTCACGCGTTTGCCGATGGTGGTCGTCTCACCGATCACGACCCCCGTGCCATGATCGATGAAGAACGACTCGTCGATGACCGCTCCGGCGCCGACGTCGATGCCGGTGACGTTGTGGGCATGTTCGGTCAGAATGCGGGGGATGAGCGGCACGTCGAGCTTGTGAAGCTCGTGCGCCAGGCGGTAGATCGTGATCGCGAAAAAGCCCGGATACGACAACACGATTTCGTGCGTATCCGCCGCCGCCGGATCCCCATCGAAGGCGGCCTGGATGTCGGTGGCGTACAGCTCACGCAGACGCGGGATCGTTTCCAGGAACTTCCGCACCGTGCTCCGCGCCTCCTTCACGTCCACAACGATGGCTGACTTTGATCGGTGCGCCAGCGCGCGGTAGACCTGCTCGGCCAAGCGTTCTTCGATGTGGATCGCCAAGTGACCGACGTGGTATCGGACCGTCTTGGCGGACAACTTGCGCTTGCCAAAGTAACCAGGAAAGAGCAGTTCGCGCAGGACTGGTACAATCTCGATGATCGCGTCGCGGTCGGTGAAGTGCAGCCCGTCGACACCGCGCGTACGCGCGTCCGATTCGTAACTGCGAACGATGCTCGCGACGAACCCCTCGAGGAAGTCGTCGTGGTTCTGCCCTGCTGCCGCGAATCGAGGGGTGGCGTGTCGGTCGCTCACGTGGCACTCCCAGCATGTGATTGATCGCCATCGGGCGGCCCGAGCAGTTCCACCGGATCCACACCCAGCGCGGCGGCGATGCTCGTGATCGTGGACATCCGTGCGTCGCAGGCACCCGCTTCTACAAGGTGCACTGTCGCACGCGACAGGTCAGCAACATTCGCGAGCTGAAGCTGCGTCAGCCGGCGGTCCTGGCGAAGCCGGATGACGTTCATGGCCAAATGCAGCTTCATCTGACGCAGTGGATCATCTTGTTGGGGCGCGTGCGGCGGCATCTGCGTGGAATAGTTCAACGGCGCGCTCGCCAGTCGCAGAGCCCCTGTAGCCCGGCCCATCGACACGAGCCCTCCGGTGAGGGAGCAGACTCAACAGTCATTCGACGTTTAGCGATCGGAAAGCCCATAAATTCTACTTATTATGTAGATTTTATAGAATAATCGTGACGCCTGATTACTTGCAAGCCTGTTTTAATTGACATTCCAAGACGAGAAGACCTCTGCAGACAACAGAGGTTTGGAGAAGCAATCCTCACCTTATTTGAAAACGCGCACAACGCGCCATCCGGCCCCCCGGCACGGACGATGCGTTGCGAACGCAATGAGATCGGCGATGCGGCGCGCGACGCCTTTATCGACGGCGCCTAAGCAATAATCCGGCAAACCCTCCGAGTGCGATCATGCTTGCCGGCTCGGGGATTGGCGCCAGTGCAACAGAGGATTGCCATGCAAGACCATAATCCCAAGTGAAGCTGACGCTCTTCGTCGTAACCTGCATTTGATAGATGTGGTCGGCGATCAGGTCGACCCACAGATTTTCGGTGTTGTCGATTGTCGAAGCCGACGACTGCACGATCGCGTTACCCGCGGTGACGTCGATGAGCTTCAGATCGAGATCATAGAGCGTGGCGGCGGAACTGAAGTTGTTGTACTCGCCTTGCGGCCCGGCGACCTTCAGGTTCCATACCAAGGATGCCGCGAACTTGCCGTTGGCCGTCGCTTTGAAACCGTAAGTGGCAGTGGCATTGCTTGAATCAGCGCCTCCAAAGGCGGGGTCGTAATCAAAGCCGTACTGCGAGATCCCGCCGTTCTGACCGAGCGCGCCGTCTTCGTTGCTGTCCTGTTCGCCGGCGTCGATGATCTTGTAGCTCGTGTACACGTTGACGAGCCCTGCGCCGAAGCGTTTGTCGAGTCCGTTGTTCGTCTGATTGCCAGCCGAGCGGTAGTTGCTGATGTTAACCGTGTCCAGATTGCCGCTGGTGAAGCGCGACGCGCCCGCCATCAGCGCCGCCTTGATCACCTCGCTCGTGTCGCCCGACGTCACGGTATAGCCCGGGCGGGCGGTGTAGCTGTGGTGAGAGGTGGTGGTCTTGCCCCGAGACACCAGCAGCGCGACGATTCCGCCGGTGGCGCCGATCGCGTCGCTCGTCGTGCCGCGCGGGCCGGTGACGTCGGGACGATATCGCCCCGCGACGTACGGCGTGCCGGCAGAAACCTCCACGCTCCCGTTCAGCGCCGAACCGCTGACGCCGGCGACAGGCGCAACCGCGATCGAGTTGAATCCGTTTCCATGCCCGCTCACCAGGTTTGATCCGACGACCTGCGCGTAGTCGTCTGCCTGCACTACCCAGTCGATGCGAGACAGGTTCGACAACGTCGTGCCTTCGCCGTAGGCATGCGTCGCAACGCGGCTTCCGTTCGGCGACGTGTGCGGCCCGATCGTGCCGGGCGTCAGGAAATACGCGCTCGACCACGACGTATTGTACATGTCGATATTGGCGATCCCCGGCGCGACCGATCGCTGCGAGAAACCACTGCTATCGCCGAAGAATAACGCGCCGACAATGGTGGCGTGCGATGTGGAACCGAGCGTGCCAGTACGAGGCGTGAGCGTCTTGCCAGGCGTGAAGCGGTCGTCGTTGACATCTGGATAGCCGCCGGATTCGACGATCGTGACCGGCACGTTTGAGCCGGTCGCCAGGCTTCCGCCGTACTCGCTGGTGAGCTTTCCATAGCCGATGTCCATCAGCCAGTTCGCGTACTGCCCGTATGCGTTGCCCGCCGACATCGCGGTGATGGCCGCGATGACCGAGAGCGAAGTTCTTCGTGTTGCGTGCATTTTCTCTTTCCTCTCCAATCCTTCGACCCCTTGCTTACTTCATCTCAGCCGACGTGTTGGGCGAGTAAGTTTGCTCGATCACATCCTGCCCGCCCTGCACCTTGCCGACCTTGAAGTCATTACGGCCGGTGCCCTCCCACTTCACGCGGTCGAAGCTCGCGCCGCCTTCAAGCTTGGTATCGAGGAAAACGCTGCCCTCATTGTTGAAGTTGCCGTAACCACAGATAACGGTGGCGTAGCGATCTTCATTGCCGACGCGGATGAAGGTGTTGTTCACGAACCGCGCGTTCACGCCCGTGCCGTATTCCTCGCCGAGGCGGACGTGGCAGAAGTTGGACCAGATCGTGTTTTCCTCAAACAGGCCGGGCTTGGCGTCGGACGTGTTTTCGCCGCTGATGACGATCGCGCCCCACTTGCTGGTATCGTCGTTCTCGGCGAGGACTTTGATGAGGTTTCGTTTGAACGACACGTTGGTGATCTTCGGCGTCGGGCAGAACCACACGCCGCGCACCATCCCGCCGTCTCGGCCCTTGCTGACGATGACGTTGTCGGCGTACTCGATATTCTCGCCGCCCCAGGTGACGCGCACGCCGTACGCGCCGGATTGCTCGCCGTATTCAGCCCAGCGGTCGTCGGGCTTGTGCGATTGGACGTGGATGAGATTCCTGCTGACCTTGATCTCGCCCACGCCCTCCGACACCGTGCCGACGCCGATCATCAAATACCCGCGGCCGAAGATGCGGTTGTCGGTCGCCTCGCACTTGCGAGACTTATAGAACATGATGCCGAAGCTGTTGGTGGTGCAGCTATCGACGTAAAGCTCATTACGATAAATCTTGACATTGCTGGCGCCGTTGACCGCGCGCTGGCGGGCCCGCTGGACGAGATTGTGGTGGACGTCGCCGTTGGTGCCGATCGCCTGCACGCCCTGATGTCGATTGCTCAGTTCGCTGCCGCGATCGATGAGGATGTTGTGATGCGTCTGCTTCACCTCGCCATCGATGCCGGACACCTGTGAGCCGTAGTAATCGATCGTGACACCGGCGATCTCCGCGCCGCGAAACAGCACCGGAACATGCCCGTATCCGCCGCCGGCCTTGCCCTGGCGAACGACGCCGTTCAGCAGCCGAGTCGAGCCGCGCGTGGCATACCCGCAGCGAACGCCCTGCGTGCCCTGCGTGGCGAGGAAACCGAAGTCCTTCTGCGTATTGCCGTCGTTGTCGGACTCGCCGTCGTTGTAGGTGACGGTATGGCCGTTGAGATCGACAGTGATCCCAGGCGCGACGACGTTGATGGCGGTGCCCGCAGCCATCACGTCTTTCGTAAGCACGTAGATCTTATCCGCCTGATCCAGCCGGAACGGCGGCTGCGGCTGCTTGTCGTTCGGCAGGTAGATCGCGCCCGCGATCTTCGTCGGGGTAATCGTCTTCACCGCCGACTCCAACCGCTTGCCGCCGGCGTCCACCGCCACCACGCGATAGTGAACCGCCTTTCCCGGCTGCAGCCCGGCCAGCCGGTGGATATGGAGGTAGTACGGCCGATCCGTCGATTCGGTCTTCGAACCCAGGGCGGCGGTCGCCCCGTATTCGATATGACTTACCGCCGGCAACGACGTCTCCAGCGCGATGACCGCCGAGTTCTCCGACACGTGTTGCCACGCGCCGTCGTCCAGCCACTTCAACCCATCGCCCGGTAGATGGGTCGTCAGCGGCTCATGAACGGCGCCAAACGTCTCGCGACAGAATGCGGAAAAATCCGCGACGATCTTGTCAGGATCGGTCGATGCGTAGCTCATCGAAACCATCCCCAGGACCAGCGTCGCGGAAAAAATCGCACGGCGTAATGCAGTGAATCGGGGGTACGTCATGATATTGATGATGTAGTGCGGCCAGTGCCGCTCGTGAGGGCATGCCGCGTCAGTACGTAGAGTTCCACCACGGCTCGCGGAACGTGTAGTCGCTGCTGTAAGCCATGTCCTTATCGCCGAAGGCCTCGACGTGTCCGTCGTGAAACAAAATGTTGGCCTTGCGTTTATGGCGGAACTCGGGCGTCTGCGACCGGTCAAACTGGTTCAGCATGTCCGGCACCTGACTGCCGGTACCATTCACGGGGTTGTCACCGGCCAGATACATCTGGCTGGCAAGGCGCGTGCGAGTAAGCACGTAGTAGCGATTGCCGTTCGAATCGGACCTTACCCAAGGGGATGGCCAAACAGATGGAAAGTACATGCGCCGATTCAACCCGTACGAACTTCGAGCAACGCCGGCAGTCTGAGTCCGGAATTGCGACGGGCAATACAGTACGTCGCCGTTGGCCACGTAGTTGATCGGCGCTTTCCAGTTGTTGCTCGGACCATTCTTATCGAAGATGAAATTCGTCCAGGTGGGATAGATCGTCGTCGGAGCAGTGGGCATGGTGAGCACCGCGCTGTACGGCGGAATCATGCCCCGATTCTCAAGCGAATAGAGCTGAAACGACGTAAACACCTGACGCATGTTGCTTCGGCACTTCACCCCCTGTGCCTGCTGCCGCGCCGACGATAAGGCCGGCATCAGGAACGCGATCAGCACCGCGATAATGCCGATGACGACCAGCAACTCGATCAGCGTAAATCCGCGCCTGCAACAGCGAGATGTCGAAAAGCGAAACATGGTGCCCATCCGTTCTGCCATTCCCACACGCCAGGCGGTGACCGGCGAGAAGTGGGATTCGCGATGCGTGAAATCAACGGCACACGGCTGTCCAAAATCCCGCATGGCAAGCGTTTTGCAATCACGGTCTTGCCGGCCACGCAGGATTCAACGACGCCCTCAACCTACCCCACTGCAATTCCAGACGCAAGACTTTTATTCAGTCAATCTGATTTTTCATTCATCTATACTGAATTAAAAGACCAACTTGATTCACGCCCATCCAAGGCTAAAAACCTCCACATCCGTGCGCCAACCCTCTTGAAACCTTTGTAACTGACTTACTAAAAAAGAGATTCCAGATGATTCATCTAAGATGAATATAAAATCTGTCATGCTGAATTATTTTATTGACGTTCAGTGGAATGCAGTGGCATATTGCAAAGTGGAGCGGGATGTTTGATGAACCGAAGTGCGCGATGTGAAGCTCGCCATCTTCCCTCAAAACAGGTTCATCTTCCCCCCCTCGCCGTCCACCCTCGAGGCCAGATGGTCTCACCGATCGCCCAAGTCCCTGCCGCGCGGCAAGGAAAAAGATGGGGGATCGTTTTCACTGAGTTGGGAGAAGCCCCATGTCTTCAAATCACATCTCACACCGGTCAGCTGCGTTCGCAATTGCCGCCGCCGTTACGGCCTGCAGCATTACTTCGTCAGCACACGCAGCAAATCTCACGTGGACCGGTGGCAGCGGATCGAACGTTTTTCTTGGTACTGCGGGAAACTGGAGTCCGGCGCAATCGCCGACTTCCGCGGACGACTTGCTCCTTCCTGCAACCGCGACCGGCATCAACCCGAACTTCGAAGCCGCCGACGCCGCGCTTAGCCTTACCATCAACAACACCGGCGGGCATGTATGGCAACTGAATCACAGCGGTTCCGCGAACCCGCGGTCCTTGAACCTCGGCGCCGGTGGCCTCACGCTCCTTGGCTCGGGCAACACGCTCTGGGGTTCGCGAATCACGACAATCAACGGAAATCAGACCTGGAGCATTGCTAGCGGCGGCACGCTCGCCTTCAGCTCAGGTTCGACGCTGAGCGGTTCCGGCAAGATCACCAAGACCGGCGACGGAACCATCACCCTCTTTTCTGATAGCACTGGCTTTACGGGCGGATGGGACATCCAAGCCGGTACGGTCACCAATCTGGGGGGCGGCACGACCAACCGCTATGGCACTGGCGCCGTGACCGTTTCAAACACTGGCACGATCGACTTGAACATTCTCGGCGGCGGCGCCGTAAGCGGCGGCGCGATTACCCTGCAGGACGGCGGCACGCTAAGCGGCCGAACAGGCATACCGACAACCGGCCAAACGGGACTGTCATCGGTGTCCGCGGGCCTCTCGGTTGACGCAACGAATAACGCAACCGTGATCATCAAGGCAACCGTTGCTGGCGAAACGCTCCGTCTTTCCAGTGCGATTACCGGCGGTGTAGGCGGGGCGAACTCCGTCGTCCGAATCCAGGGTCCCGGCGAAGTCCACCTGATGGCCGGAACGAACTCGGCCGCCGGCTACAGCGGGACTTGGAAAGTTGAGAGCGGCGGAACGCTGCGTCCGGAAACTAACCAAGCCCTCGGTTTCCGGAGCGGCGCAAATTCCGGCGCCGTCGAACTCGCTGGCGGCACCATCCGCTGGGCCGGCCTCAATAGTGGCAGTACGCCCGTTACGTTCACTGCTCCTATTACCGTCACAGCGAACTCTACGATGACCGTCGACAAGGTCTTCAACTCCTCGGCCGGCTCAAACACCCTGCCGAACAACTCTGGATCCATCGCCCGCGTGCTCGGCCCGCTTACTATTGGTGCTCACACCCTGACCATTAACGGCAGCGATATTATCACTGGTGGCACAACGCCAAGCGCAAACGTACGCATGGGCGGCGGTACGACAACGCTCACTGGTAATGCGACGTTCAACGTCGTCAACAATGCGACGAACAACTATGGGGTCGAATATGTGAGCGGCGCCATCGCCGGCGGCGCTTTTGGCTACACCAAGTCAGGAAATGGCACCATGTCGGTGACCGCTGCAAACACGTATAGCGGATCGACTAACGTGACGGGCGGCCTATTGCAGGTGCTTAACGCGGGCGGACTTGGGACGACCAGTTCCATCTCCGTATCTCAGGGTGCGACGCTAAGCCTCATCGCCGGTGGCGCGAACAACTGGACTTCAACTGCCGACGTCAGCGGCTCGGGGACGATATCGATCACGGGCGGCACGGGCAATACGTTGACGCTGAACGGCTCTGAGGTATCGCCCGGCAGCAGCGCGGGCATCCTTACGATTAACGGCAATCTGGCTCTCGGCGCCTCGTCGGCGCTGAACATCGAAGTGGTTGGCGGAGGCGAGGTCGCCGGAACCGACTACGATCAACTTGCCTTGACCGCCGGCCGAACGCTTAGCGGATTGCCGAATGTTGACCTGTTCGTCAGTTTCGCCGGCGTCACGCAGGCGGATCTGACAGGCGACGTCCTCACTATCGTGAGTGCGCCTGGCACGAACTTCACGAGCACCGCCTTCAACAGCGTCACCTTCTCCAGCGGCGCCTCGGCAACGGTTAGCTACAACGACGGTTCGATCACGCTGAGCAACGTCGTCGTACCCGAACCCACGACGCTCGCCCTGCTCTCCGTGGGAGTAATGGGCATCATGCGGCGGCGGCGATCGTAACGCGCGCGCAGCAGAGGAACATCGAACCTCATTCGTGAGCCTGGCCGATCCAGCAGGATCGGCCAGGCTTTCTTTCGTATCGACGGCGGGCGTGGTAGGCGATGGGGCAGGCCTGCGTATACTGAGGCCCATCATGTCTTCTACGCCTCGCTCTACCTGGTCTTCGCTTCTCGATCGTGTTGCCAGTCCGGTGATCCGCGCGCTGGCACGGCGGGAACTGCGAACAACTATGCCGATCGAGCATCACCCGGAGATGAACGATCGCGCCGACTACACGTATCTGGAAGCGTTCGGGCGGTCGATGGTCGGGCTGGCGCCGTGGCTGGAACTGGATGCGCAGTCGATCGACGACGAACGCGAGCGAGCGTTGCACGCGGAGCATCGCGAACTGGCGTCGCGTGCGATCCAGGCCAGCGTCGATCCGGCGTCGCCGGACCACCTGAATTTCTCTGTCGGCCATCAGCCGATCGTCGATGCGGCTTTTCTTGCCCACGCCTTGCTGCGAGCACCGCGGTTTTTCGCGTCGTTGGATGTGCGGACGCGGACGCAACTAGCTGAAGCGCTTCGCCAAACGCGGTCGCGCAAGCCGGGGGCGAACAACTGGCTGCTGTTTGCGGCGATGATCGAATCGGCGCTCTTTGCCCTCACCGGCGAGTGCGACCTGATGCGGATCGATTACGCCGTCCGTCAGCACGAGCAGTGGTACAAGGGAGGCGGCGTGTATGGGGATGGGCCTCACTTTCACGCGGATTATTACAACAGTTTTGTCATCCAGCCGATGCTGATCGACGTGCTGCGGACGGTCGGACATCTGGATAGAGAGTGGGCCCACCTGCTGCCGATCACAATCGAGCGCGGCCGGCGTGGAGCGGAGATCTTGGAGCGGCTGATCGCCCCAGACGGCAGTTTCCCGCCGATCGGCCGATCGATCGCATATCGCTGTGGCGCGTTCCAGCACTTGGCGCAGATGACGTTGCAACACGAGCTGCCGGCGTCGCTGAAGCCGGCACAAGTGCGACGCGCGCTAACTGCGGTGATCGTGAAGACGCTGAACGCGCCCGGCACATTTGATGACGCCGGCTGGCTGCGAATCGGCCTGTGCGGACATCAGCCATCGCTCGGCGAACGGTATATTTCGACGGGCAGCCTTTACCTGTGTACCACAGCATTCCTGCCGCTAGGCCTGCCGCCTTCCGACGCGTTCTGGCGAGATCCTGACGCTGCCTACACCAGCGAGCTCGTCTGGTCTGGCATCGATCTTCCTGCCGACCACGGATAATCGTTCATCTTATTTTCATATTCAATTCCCAAGATGGCCGGCGAATCCCCGATAGCCACATCGGTGGCTTCCCCTGAAACTTTATCAGTAATGGTCGCGTTGCCGGATCATTCGCTGGATTTCCCGCTCGTTCGCCTGACGTACATGAGCGTCCGATCGCCACACGTGACGGATCACGACATCGTCGAACTGGCGATCCACGCCAACCGCGCGAACCGGGGACTGGATATCACGGGTTGCCTCTGGTTTGGCCGGCACCGCTTTTTCCAGGTGCTGGAAGGGCCTCAGGAACTGGTCGACGCACTCTACGGCCGGATACAGCTCGACCCGCGACATTCGGAGTTGCGGTTGTTGAGCTACGGCCCGCTAGCGACAAGGCAATTTGGGCGTTGGAGCCTGGCGCACGTCTCGGAGCACGAGGACCGCACGCTGGATCAATTGATTGCCGAATACGCCGGCGTACAGCTACATCCTGCCGACACGGGCCGGCCGGAACCTTCGGCGGTTCGCCGTATTCTCGACCGCCTCGCCTCGTTCATGGGATCGCGGCCGCAATATCAAAGCTGATGGCGTGACGCCCGCAACTGCTCATTTCGCGCCTGTTGTGCCTTCCTGCAGGATGATGATCCCGCCGCGCGGGCCGACGTCGACGATCGGCTTATCCAGCGTGCGATCGATGCGGCTGCGCGCCTCGGTCAGGTGCGCCCGGGTGGCAAAGTCGAGCTTCCGCTCGCCGTTCTTCAACGTGGCGGCGATGGAGTCGCTCAGCTCGCGGAGGGCATAGCGGGCGATGTTCCGCAGGTCGCTCGACACCACGCGGCCGGGCTCGCTCTCGGCGGTCGCCAGAAGGTATTGCAGGTGCGTGTTCTGCATGTTCCGGCGGATCGTGCTGATGGCCGGCGTGGCATCACTCACGCCATCGAAGTTCTCTCGCTTCAGCTCGCTCCAGATGTTGTCGCGAACGGTGCGAATCAGCTCGGCGGCGGTCAGCTTCTCGGGCGAGACAGTTTTCACTTCCGCGTCGTACACGCGTTGCAGCACCGCCGGCGCGGTGAGCGTGAAAAGCGTATATCCGTACTGCGACTGCACGAACTGCTGGTACGGAAAATCCACCCGCGCCGCAGGAAAATCGCCCCACTGCCACCATCGCGGCGGAGTCAGGCGGTTCAGCAAATCAGGATCGACATCGTAAAATTTCTCGTTGAAAACCGTCTTGCTGATCAGGTCGAGGGCGGCCCGCTGCTGCTTCGGATCGACCAGTGTCAACGGCGCCGGCGCGTTCGGATCGGACGCGCGCGACCGCGAGAAGTATTGACCGCCCACCTGCCGCGCCACGTATGCCAGCGTTCGCGAGCGCTCGTACGTCAGCTCCACGAACGCCGACCGCAAATAGTGGTTCGGCTCGTCGGCGGTCTGGGCCCACTCGCGAACGTTTTTCAACAGCTTGCTGGCAAGGTCAACCTGGTTGGCGGCGAACGCGGTCGGGTCGCTCGACAGGTCGTAGCGGTTAGCCAGCGGGTCGGGCGAAACCAGGCCCATCGTGTCTTCGTCCGTGCCGTAGGCCAGCTCGCGCTCAGTGCTGCGGGCGGCGATCTTCCTGAGGTAGTCGGCTTCCCTCTCGCCGTCCTTCGGCGTGCCGTAGCCGTACTCGATCGCCCATATGTCGTACGGGCCGATGGTGTCGGAGGCGAACGATCGAACTTTCGTCAGGTCGTCGCCGTCGTAGAACGCCAGCGGCGTGTAGTCCATCACCGAGGCGACGAACGGCTCGCCCCTGTCGCGTGCGGCCTTGATCTGCTCCATCGTCAGCCAGCCGGACGCCTTGAAGTTGTGCCGCAGGCCCAGCGTGTGGCCGACCTCGTGCATGACGATGTGCTTGAGCGCCGAGCCGATGAGGTGATCGGGGATCTTCGGCAATCCCTTCGCCTTCGCCTGTTGGCCGACGAGTTGAGCCAGCGACATCTGCTGTACCAGGCCCATCGCCATTTCACATTGGCGTTGCGAAGCCGGGAACATCTTCTGTGACGCCGGGATCGACGATGGACCGCCGGCGGTGTCGTTCGACTGCATCAGTTCGGCGCCGATCGTCTGCCTGGCCGACTTTACCTGTTCAACCGTGAGCCCCGGGGGCAGGAACGCGGGATTTTCCTCGAGGAACTTCAGCGTATCCGGCCCCATCATCGCCGCCAGCGACTTGGGAGCGAAGATTTCGCTCGCCTCGTTGAAATGCCGGATCCACGAATCGTCGATCACAATGTCGGCGTCGAGGATCTGCCCGGTGCGCGGGTCGGGCCGGCTGGGTCCCATCGCCAGCACGCTGTTGCGGACGGTCCACTGGATGAAGTTGTACCGCGCGTCGGCGGGGTCGATGCTGGAGAACTCGTTGTCGTCGGTCTGCTGCTGCACGACGATCGCGCCCACGATGCCGACCTTTTCGTACGCCTTGTTCCACTCCAAAATGCCGTCGGCGACGAACCGCCGCCACTGAAGCGGCACGCTCTTCTCGATGATGAACGTGATCGGCTTTTCCGGCGGACTGAGGTCGAGCGTGGGGTCTTTCTTCTTCAGGTCCCAGCGGTTGACGAACCGCTCGACCATCTCCCGCTCGGAATACTTGGTCGTCCAGTCCTGGCGATCGGTGGTGAAGTAGCCGATGCGCTCGTCGGCAACGCGGGATTTGTACGATTTGAGGTCCGGCAGGCGTCGGAAGGCGTAGCTGACGCCGTAGGTCGTCCCGCCGATGCTCGCGCGGCCGTCGCTGACGGCGAGGTCGACGTCGATCAACGCGTTATCGGGAAACGACCGGACCGAATCCACACGGCTGATCTCCCGCCGCACCTGCCCGCCACCGAACGGGTTCTGCACGAGCGGGGCCGGGGAGAACAGCGCCTGGCCCAGGTCGATCACCGGATCGCCCTGCGGCGTGACGGTCACGATCGGCAACGCAAACAAAAACGACGGCCGATACGTCCGCTCGACCGCTTCCGTGATCGGGGAGCCCGGCTTATCCGCAAACCGCGTATCCGGCGCCACCAGCTTGATTTGCCGCCCCACCTGCTCCCACCGCACCAGCCCGTCCGCCCACTGAAAGCCCGCCAGGTTGCCGCGAGAAAAGTTCGCGGCGAACAACAAGTCCTGCTTCAACAACGATTTCGGCACCACGCACAGCAGCTTCGCCTGGTCCTTGGTGACGTCGCTCTGCTTATAGCGATAGAACGTCATCAACCCCGGGACCGACTCCATGTCCTTCGTCACCTC
>JBBCIV010000104.1:0-10363 GCA_037189665.1 Phycisphaerae bacterium
ATACCAATCGAAAAGGTCCTGAAAGACCTTCCGCGTGTTCGCAGTGGTGTATCTCGAGGAAATGATACTGACGACGTTTGGCGCGCGGCCATTAACGAAGCAATATCGAAGCCATGGTTTACTGAGCTTCTTCGCACGAGCCCATCCGTCGCTCACACCATCCTGTCACGAATCGGAAAATTATCTATCCCGAGAACGGGATTCGGGGCCGAATTTCTTACCACCCGCGAGCAAATCAGTTACGCGCCCGAGTGGTTTCAGCCGGATCGAGAGCGATTAGGGGGTGTATGCAATCACATTGCACGAACTCATATGCAGAGCGATTTGCATCGCTATCTTTTTGCGGCGGCCTTTGGTTCCGTGAATGGTTATTCGCCTCAAATGGCGGATTTTCCACCTGCACTTCGACCACTGCATGGCAATGTTGAAAAGGCTTTGGATGGCAGAAATTTCGCAGATCGATTTCGAGTCCAAGTTAAGGGACGGCCGTCAACCACGATAACTTCCCATATTTGCAAAGACGGACATTATTACATTCACTACGATCCGCTCCAATGTAGAAGCCTGACAGTACGCGAGGCCGCACGTTTGCAGACATTTCCGGACAATTATCTATTTTGCGGAAATCGTACGCAGCAATATCACCAGGTTGGAAACGCGGTGCCGCCGTTACTTGCAAAACAGATTGCGAGCATTGTAAGTGAATTGATTCGGAAGCAGATAAATGGATACGATAAGCAAAGATCATCGAAGCTGGAATATGTCGCGGATTAAATGCCGTGATACCCGTCCAGAAGTAATCGTACGATCATTACTTCATCATATGGGTTACCGGTTCAGGACGAATTCCAAGGGCTTGCTTGGTCGGCCAGACATTGTGCTCGCGAAGTACAAGACGGTTGTGTTTGTTCATGGATGCTTTTGGCATCGACATCAAAAGTGTCGTTATGCCTACGAGCCCAAATCCCGTGTAGATTTCTGGAAGCAAAAGTTTTTGAGCAATGTTTCCCGCGACCGCCGCGTACAACGGGCACTTCGGAAAGCTGGCTGGCACGTCTTGATTGTCTGGGAGTGCGAAGTCGTCAGGACGAGCGCGCGCTCTCGCTTGATCAAGCGGCTCGCACGAATAGCCGCTTTGACGACAAGTTGCCAAGCGGCTCAGGCTCGAGAGTGAAGTCGGGGTTCGCGAGGATAAATGCCCATCGAGGAGATTTTGATGTCAGACGCTAAAAGCTTGTATGGTCGTGAATGGAACGGCACCGAGTTGGTGCTCACATTAGACACTTATCTCGATCACAAAGATGATCCGAGACATGACAATGCATCCTATGTAGTGGAACTGGCGAAACGTCTGGGCCGCACCCCGGCCGCAGTAGCAATGCGTCTGGAGAATTTCGCGAGCATTGACCCGCAAGTCTGCGGCCGCGCAGGCCTGCGCCGTGGCGGTGCCCGTTGTCGTCAGATCTTTGAACAGTGGGCGAACGATCGCGAGGGGTTGCGCAAGACGGCTGACTTGTTACGACGCGATCGCGAAGCGCGGATCCCGGGTTTATTCGAACCTCTTGCGGTAGACCTTCCAAGCGCATTCGGGGGGCACTACGAGCTATATGAACACCTTGATGACGGCGGATTTGCTTGGGTCTTTCAATGTATTCACCGTAAGACGGGAGACCTCCGGGCGATCAAAATCCTAAAGCCTGAAAGGATTCGCGATAAAGAAGCATTTGGAAGATTTCGCCGAGAGATTCGAATCTTGAAAGAGATCAGACACCCCAATGTAATATCCATCTATGAGGATAATTTAGATGAAGAACAAGATCGTCCAGCTTTTTTGATGGATCTCGGCGAATCCTCTCTGGCGGCTTACATTCAAGAAGTGAGAGATAAAGTTGCCCAGTCAGAAAGGCCATTTTTGCCGACGAATGAAGCTATCGAAATAATGAAAGCGGTGATCGACGCAGTCGAAGTCATACACCAGCATCCTCACCCCCTTGTTCATCGGGATATTAATCCGCAGAATATTTTAAGATTTTACGATGGTCGATGGGTTCTTGCAGATTTTGGTCTTGCGAAATTCCTTAAACATCCGCCCGCCGTCGCATCCGCGACATATGCGACAAGTAACCGGCTCGATGGAGGTTGGGGCAAGGAACCTTATACCGCGCCGGAGCAATGGAGAAGATTCGGTGATGTCGACGAACGCGCAGACATTTACTCTCTTGGTGTCCTTCTATGGGAGCTTTTCAGTAGTGAATATCCTCCAATTCGGGATGGAGTAACGGGATTACCGGATAAACTTGTTCCCGTTTTTTTATGTGCACATCAACATGACAGGCAAAATCGTTATCGAAGTATTGGCGAATTTCGACAAGCGTTTGTACAGGCAGCTATGGCCTTAAATAATCCAAAGGAAGCTGTTTAACGATAATCACTGAACAAGCGAAAGCTTCGACAGCACACAAACATGGTATGTTTCCGTCTCGCTATTGTCGCCATACTGGTATGACTGCTGAGCAAAAGCAACTTCAAGAGAACTTTCATGGCGAATATCGAAATCATCCCCTCAGCAAGACGACTGATTCGATCGCTTCGCGATATGGGTTATGACTTCACTCAGGCCGTCGCTGACGTTATCGACAACTCAATCGCAGCCGGTGCGACACTCGTTGCTATTGATATCGAATTCGACGGCGATGATTCGTGGGTGCGAATTGCCGACAATGGTTGTGGGATGAAACCGGAGATGTTGCGTGAGGCGCTTCGGTTTGGATCAGACCGAACTTATAAAGACGATGATCTTGGGAAATTCGGGCTTGGTCTGAAGACAGCATCACTCAGCCAGTGCCAGTGCCTATCTGTTGCCAGTCGTTGGAATCCCGACAGGGCAGACGTTGCCGCCTATGCATGGGATCTTGACCATATCCAGAAAACCGACAAGTGGGAGATAGTCCCGATTGATCGAGATGTGGTTGGCCCGAGCATTCGGAATGTTCTTAAGGATGGACCTGGCACCGTGGTATTGTGGCACCGGCTTGATCGTCTTCTTGGATATAAACACCCCTACGGCGAGGCTGCCCGTAAGCGGTTACAGGAGATGTGCCGAGACCTCGAATTGCATCTGGGAATGGTCTTTGAACGATTCCTATCTTCGAAATCAAGAACGAAGCGACTGAAGGTTCTGCTGAATGGTAATCAAGTCCAACCTTGGGACCCGTTTTGTCGCTCTGAAGCTAAGACTAAAACGCTTCAGTCGATAGAATTGCCCATCAGTTATGAAGGCACGTCTGGTAAAGTTCTTATCGAGCCGTTTGTACTTCCTCACCAAGAGGATTTCTCGACCCAAGAGGCATTTCGACTCGCAAGTGGCCCTGCAAATTGGAACCAGCAACAAGGTTTTTATGTCTACCGTGCCAATCGAATGATCCAAAGTGGCGGCTGGTCTAATCTCCGCGCTCCGGATGAACATACTAAGCTGGCTCGCGTCGCAATCAGCTTTCCACCAGCATTAGATGAAGCTTTTAAAATCAATGTCGCCAAAATGCGTGTCCAAATGCCAGTGGGCATCCGGGAAGAGATCAAGAAGGCCATCACATCGGTGGTTAAAATTGCGCGCGATACCTACGACAGGAGAGGAGCCAATGCACGCCCTTCTACTGTGCCATCGGCGGTGTCTCGTGGCACCTCAACGAATTCCGCAGCGGCCCAAAGAACTAATGGGCCCTCGACAGACGCGGCTTCGGGACATGACAAAGCTGCTTCCTCACTGCCCATTCACACTTCAAATCTGAATCGGATTTTCGAATCTTCGCCAGATGGTACTACAGCAAACGCTTCAGATGTCCGTCTCTCAAGACAGGAATGGGAACAACGCCTAACTCGACATGCGACCGAAGAAGAACGACCAATCATTGATCGAGTGCTTCGCAGAATGAATAATGCCGACGGGATCAAACAATGACAAATGAACAGCAACATGCCATGAGGCTTGCGCGGTCGATGCTTGATTTGGGTATTGGTCTTGACCAAGTGCTCGCTTCGGGCTTGATCCCCACTTCATTGCATGAATTTGTGCGTGAGCAAATCAATCGTGAGCGTGCTGTCATCCTCGTTCCCGCGACTACCCTTGCAGCCGATCCAAGCCATGAAAACTGGCTAATTGATCGAGACCGTGGCGGATGGTACTACTGGCCCGCTCTTCGAAATTATCTGATCGTAAAGAAAGGGTGGGACTCAACCGTCGTACGTTCACTCGACGACTCATCGGATCGTGTTCTTAGCCGTCTGGCCGACCCACAGGATACAGAATTCGATAAGCGAGGTCTTGTGATCGGGTTTGTGCAAAGTGGCAAAACCGCAAATTTTACCGCACTGATCGCAAAGGCTGTTGACGCTGGATACCGATTTGTCGTCGTCTTTTCCGGCATGGACAACTCGCTCCGAAGACAAACAAATATTCGATTGAAACGGGAGTTAGTCGGATATACTACCCCGTCTGCGAAATCCGTTGAAATGCCCCCTCTTGGAAAGCAGTGGCATGAATTTACTACAGAGGATTTCGATGGCGACTTCGAACCCGGGCGTGTTAACCATGGTCCATTGCAGGGATCGCAACCGGTTTTGCTGGTGATGAAGAAGAACGGCCCTCGTATCCGAAAGCTTCTCAACTGGCTGAGCGCGGCGCCGGCAGATGTTATGGAGACACTCCCTATTCTTGTGGTTGATGACGAAGCAGATCAAGCGAGTGTTGATACACGGGGGACATACCAGTTAGAAGACGATCTGTTGCCTGCGGATTATGAACCGCCGGCAGTAATTAACGGGCTTATTCGGACACTTCTAAAAAGGTTCAAGCGAAGTGCTTATGTCGCCTACACCGCGACACCATTCGCGAACGCGCTGATACCTCACGATACTTATGATCCCACTGTCGGCGACGATTTGTTCCCACGCGATTTTATCATTGATCTTCCAAAACCAACGACGTATTTCGGCGCTGAAGAATTCTTCGGCAGACTTGATCCCGACAATGGACAACGCATTGGTGGCCTTAACATTATTCGGGATGTAGATGATTCGGACATAGCTCAGCTTCAACAAGGGCAATGGGTCACTGCACTCGAAAATGCAATAATCGACTTTGTTTTGGGCGGTGCCGCCCGCGCACAACGGGGCCAACGTGATGAACCAGCTACCATGCTGATCCATACAAGCCAGCGTATTATTGAACATGGGAATATTCGCGGTTTGGTATCGACGAGATTTGCAAACCTTAAGGACGCCTGGCGGTACGATCGCAAAGATCCAATCTGCCAAAGGTTTCAGGAGCAATGGTCTGATTTCGAAATTACAACTTCCGAAGTCAATCCATCGCTCGTTATCCCATATGATCAAATTGAGCCACACATAGGGCCATTTCTTGAAGCGGTACAAATTCGCGAGATCAACAGTGATACTGGTGAAGTCTTAGACTACGAGCGAGAACCGTCGCTTAAAGCGATTGCTATCGGCGGGAATCGGCTTTCGCGGGGGCTTACACTTGAAGGGCTGCTCTGTAGTTTTTTTATCCGGCGTAGCACGAATTACGATACGCTGATGCAAATGGGGCGTTGGTTTGGCTATCGCTCGGGTTACGAAGATCTTACACGCATATTTACCAGTCCTACTCTTGCCGGCTGGTTTAGCGACCTCGCTTTAGTGGAGCAGCGCCTACGAGAAGACATAAAAGTGTATGAGCATCGTGGTGTTACGCCGCGAGAACTGGGTACGAGAATTCTACAGCATCCAACTATGCAGGTGACAAGCCGTGCCAAACAGCGATTTGCCAATCAAACGGTTCTTGCGCAAACTTATTCTCTCACCATTGCTCAAACATTCAAATTTCCTTTGAGCAACTCGAACGAACTTGCGATTCAGAGCGACCGCAATTTAATCGCTGTACGTGAATTCATATCCTCAATATCAAAACCGACACAAGTCGGCCCAAAGCCATTGTGGCTTAATGTTCCAGTCAATTCTGTGCTGGCTTTTCTCAACCAATATGTCGCCTCTGTTGACAGCGGTCTCTCGTTGCCGCTAATTCGCGGTTATATTGAACGGGTAAATGAAAAGAATGAGTTAATATCTTGGAGTGTTGCAATTTGCGGTCGGGGCAATAATGACGCAGTTCTTGGAACCGTAACATTAGGGGCAGAGCTTCCCCAGATTAATCAAATCAGTCGCTCGAGATTGGGGGCGACGGATTCGCTCGGCATTATCAGTGAACCTGATGATGAAGCAATTGGCTTGACGGAAGATCTAAAGCGAAAGGCGACCGATACAATGGCGGCGGGCCGCATAAACGGGAATGATATCTCGTCACGGGTAGCTTACCGCCAAGTGCGCGAGCCTCAGAATGGATTGCTGCTTATCTATCCAATCTCGCGTCATTCTGGACACGATAAAAAGCCAGATGGCAGCCGTCGTCCTTTGTACACTAATCCTGCCGATCCGCTTGCACGGGATCTGCTCGGAATTGCGATATCATTCCCTGCGACCGCAGATCCGCTTACGACTGTTGAAGCCTACCTCGAGGGCACGGCAGGATGGAGAGTAGCAGATTGAGCCGAATCGATCTAAATCTCTGGAGTGGCCTGGCAGCAATGCCAAATCGGATTGATGCGCTCGGTGCGAAGTTGCTCTTGCCGGATTTGAGCGACCGTGTTTTTGCCGCCGTAGATGGTCAAGGACGACGGCATATTCTAATTCGACTTGATGCAGAAGACAATGCTATCCGTGATGTGCAGAGCCGTGGATTGAGCGTTGATACAATTGAACTCACGTCAGATGATGGATCGCAAAGGTACGCGGACATTGTTTGCTTTGATGCGAGCGGGCATGAGATGTTCGATCTGGTCGCAACAGAAATAGTCCAGCGGTTGCAGACTGAGTCAGTTCTCGCAACTGATTGCGTTCATAGGATCATTAGCAAATGGCGTCGCTTTTGGAATAGCATTCATGGACAGTTCATGAGCCGCGCAGAAGCTGCCGGACTATTCGCTGAACTTTGGTGTCTTCGATATTGGTTGCTACCCCATCTTCAGGCAGATATCGCCATCAATGCTTGGCGTGGCCCATTCGGTGCGAGACATGATTTTGAATTCGCATGTCATTCGATCGAAGTTAAAGCGACCCTGAATCGAGGCTCCTTGGTTCACAGAATTAACGGGCTCGATCAAATGGTGCCACCGGCGTCTGGGTCGTTGTATTTCTTGAGTATGGGGCTTGCTGAAGAAGTTAATGGATCGGATTCGTTACCCGGAATTGTCGATTCAATTCTTCAATTCTTGGCAACCCAAGATAGCCTACAAGCCATAGTTGCGGGCCGCTTAATGCAGATCGGCTATCGTGAGAGCGACAGAATGGAGTATCTGAAGACAAAATATCGAGTGACCCACCAGTCCATGTATGAGGTAGTTGAAGGGTTTCCCAAGATTGTCCCTGGTGATTTTCAGAATCCCTTACCGAGCGGCGTAGTGCGGATTGAATACGATATTGCTTTGGATGGCTTTGGGAATTTGACCATTGCAACCGAGCCTGGGGAAAAACTGATCAGATATATTGCGAACGAAGCGGAAGTTCGGCCTTCATAGCTATGAGCGAAAGCGTTTTATACCGCTGGCTCAGTTGTGTCGCTCGTCTATTGTTCATGCCGCCTCTTTGCTGCGTCGGCAGTCGAAGCATGGATGCCGATTGATCCGACGATAGTCGCAAATTGCGGAATCCAGTGGGATTGTCATCTGTGCCTCGTTGACAGATTTGCGAGCAGATTTGTCGTCCAGGCACAGGGCGTTCAGACTCGCCCATGATGGCAGAGCGAGTTCGATCTCGACCGACTTGTCGGTCAGATCAACTTCGAGCCGAGCGATCATCGCCAAAAAAATTTCGCGGAGAGATTTCGGGGAAATCTCTCCGATCCGTTGGCCCATCGATTTCAGCTTCGTGATGATCTCGTCAGCGACGGCATCGGTTGGCTTGTCGATGGTCGGTATTGAAGATTTGGCCGCGTTCAGTTTTTCGATGACGGTGGTTAGCTTGGCTTCGAGTTCGTGCAGTTTCTTCTTCGCCGCTTCCTTGCCGATCACACCGAGCGATTCGATGGTCAACTCGATCTGGTTCGTCAGTTTCTGCTTCTCGGCCTCAAGCTTCTTCACATCAGACACATTCAGTTGAGCCGAACTTCGCTGCCGCTCGATCTCTTTCACGAGCCGTTCCCGCACATCGTCCGCCGACAGCAGCACGTCGCGGACGACGCCGAGCACGGCCTTCTCCAGCTCCTCGGCGTTGATCTGCCGCCGCATGAGCTTGTCGTGCTTCGGTGCGGTGAACCCGCGATGGACGGCGTAGTACCGCGTCGGCGGCGTGCCCGTCGTACGGCCCGACATCGGGTGTCCGCCTTGCTTCGACCGCAAAATGCCCTTGAGGATGTATGGGCTATCCACGTGGCGATCCTTGCTGGCTGTTTTCACGACATGACCGTTGCTCTGTCGCGCCAGCTTCTGGTCGTGGGCGGCGATCGCTCGGTTGCGGAGATCACCGAGATAGTCCTTCAACAATGGGTGCTCCATCTCCAGCCATTCCGACTGTGGCCGAACGTGCTGCGGTGGTTTCTTACGCCGGGCCAATGCTTGGCGGCTCGACTGCACCTTTGTCGGGGCGTTCTTCGACCGCTTGTGATAGACGGCGGATGTAAACCGATTGGCGATGCCGCGTCCCGTGTAGACGGGGTTGGCGAGGATGTAGTTGATGGTCGTAACGCACCATGGCTTGCCTGATTCGCTTCGGATGCCCAGGTCATCCAGTTCGCGGGCGATGCGGAAGCCTTTCCAGCCGTCGATCAGATACCTTCTATAGATGTGTCGAACGGCGACGACACGGTCGGGATCGCCCGGCACGAGCATCACCCGCTCGTTCGGCTGCATGCGATAGTGCTGCGGCTTGCCCTTGGCGTTCACGCCGAAAGTCTGGATCACGTCGCGTGTCTCAGGATGAAGCTGGACCTGCGTGCCGTCGGGCAGATTGCGAATGATGTGTAGGGGTTTGCCGTCGAGCGAGACGTAGAGTCGATCCACCCCGTACGGTGGCCTGAGGCAGTGTACAGTTCTGCCACGCTCAAGACTGCTCATCATGCCTCGCGTGGTGGCGAACGACAGGCTCTTCACATACTGGCGGGCGGCGTAGAAGCCGACCGTTTCGACGATCTCGCCATGATCGCCATCGGGTATGCCCTCGGCGGCGAAGATCACGTCAATGCCCGCCGCCGCCAGATCGTATTTGAGCTTCATGCCGTGTTCGGCACCGGCGCGGGTCAGTCGGCTGACATCCTGAACGAGCAGCACGTCGAAGTCGTCGCGGTCGATTTTCCGTTGAATGATGTCATCGATGTCCGTGCGGGCACCCGGTACCGATCCCGTGACGCCCTCGACGACGACTTGATCGACGTAGACCATGCCGTGCTGGTCGCCGAAGGCCCGTAGCAGCTTGAGTTGGTCGGGAATGCTCGTATCCGCCTGTTCGGCGGTGGAGCAGCGGACGAGGCAAACGTAGCGTCGTCCCTTATATCGATTGTCAGATGCGTTCATGACGTTCCGTGCGGGTCGAGGTGCCGGCGAACCAGTTCGGCCAGGAAGTGATCGAATACCGCGTTGAATCGACGCTCTTCTTCGGGCGTCTGCCGACGACGAACGACGGCAGCGAAGGAACGCGATTCCCGTGGTGCATTCGGCATCGACCGCCGCAACGCAGGCTTCACACCCTTCGCAACCTTGCACTTCCGCACGGGCATGGTGAACTCCTTCACTCGAATGGATCGCGGCAACCACGCTGTGCCAACAGGCACGTCAGCACCAGTTCGAGCATTTCGTCGGCGGTTTCCCGCACGGCCGAGTTGGGTGTATCGAATAGCGACAGCCTTCCCGCCACGCAGTTGATGCTGGTCATGATGAAGCCGAAGAGTTCCGGCTCGCTCTCTGACAGCGCGTCCATGGTCATACCGACCGTTTCTGCGCGGAGCTTGGCCCGTGCAGAAGCAAGATCATCAGCCGTGATGACGCGATTCATTGGCCGGCCTCCGCGTGCAGTTTCAGCGCCAGATCGACGCCAGCGTGGATCATGGTGCTTGCCAGGATCGGGCCGAGCTTCATCAACAACCGCACGGCGTCCGCACGATCCAGCGACGGATCAGCGGCAATCAGGTCGTCCACTTTCAAGGTGACATACAGGATGCCGTGCTGACGAACCGCAGTTTCAAACGGGTTGGGGAGTCTCTCAGTCATTGTGGTTTTCCTTATTGGTGAAGTCGGGCAGCAATTCGTTCCAGAGCCGTCGA
>JBBCIV010000105.1:0-2588 GCA_037189665.1 Phycisphaerae bacterium
CGGCCGTTCACGCGCCACTCGTCACGCAACAGACATCAAGGAACGGCTCCACCGGAAAACATCGCCGCCGCGTATTCGAGCAGGCGTTGCTCGATCCAGGGCATCAGTAAGATCGCAGCCAGGATCATGGCGGTAATCTTGGGAACGAAGGTGAGCGTCTGCTCCTGGATCTGCGTGACGGCCTGAACGACCGATACGATGATGCCGACGACGAGCCCGACGATCAGCATCGGACCGGCGATCAACAGCGTTAAGAGCAGGGAATGGCGGATAAACTCGGAAGCGGATTCCACCGACATCACACACCCATCCTTGAGCGTGCCGCACGACCGCGGACGACGCGGCCAGCAACGACGGTTATAAAACAGACATGCTTCGGCCTATGAATCCATTCACGGGCCAGCGCCGGCAAAACTACCCATCAGGCTCGACGTAATCAAGCGCCATCCGTCCACGAGCACAAAAAGGAGCAACTTGAACGGCAGCGAGATCAGCACCGGCGGCAACATCATCATGCCCATGCTGATGAGAATGCTGCTGATCACCATATCGATGATGAGGAACGGCAGGTAGATCTTGAAGCCCATCAGGAACGCGGTCTTCAGTTCGCTGAGCATGAACGCCGGTATCAGCGTCATGGTGCTGACGTCGCCCCAGCTATTGACGACCTGCTTTTCCGGGTCGTCGCGGTGGGCAAACTCGTGAAAAAGGTAGACGTCGTCTTCGTTCCCCGATTGCTCGATCTGGCGGATCATGAAGTCGCGCAGCGGAACTTGTGCCCGCTCCAGCGCGACGCGCTGATCCATCTCGCCGTTGAGGTACGGCTGAAGGGCTTCGTTGTTCACGCGTTGCCAGGTCGGGCCCATGACCAGGAACGTCATGAACATCGCCAGGCCGATGAGGATCTGGTTCGGCGGGAGCTGCTGGGTGCCCATGGCCTGCCGCAGGAGCGACAGCACGATGACGATGCGCGTGAAGCTCGTCATCATGATCAGGATGCTGGGCGCCAACGATAGAACGGTGAGCAGGATGATGATCTGCATCGCCGCGCCGAAGTTGGCGGGCGTGGAGATGTCGGGCAGTTGGACTGGCCCCGCCGGGCTGGGGATGGCGGTGGGCGCGTTGGCCTGGGCAAAGCATACGGCCGCCGAAGCGACCACGCCGCCGAGGGCGAGGATGAGTTTTCGAGCGTCCATGCTCTTATGCGATCCGTGGCGTGGGCGTCCTGCCCGCGCAAAAGCAAATCAATCCCGACGTACGGTCCGGGTCAGCATGCGCATTCGATCGATCAGTCCACTGATCTCGCTTTGCGCCTCTTCAATCTCCCGCGACGCCTCCGCCGGCTCCGGCGAAGGGTTGGCGGGCTTCTCCTCAAAATCGTCCTGGGCCTTGTTGAACAAGCTGGAAAAGCGAGAAGCCGTGACTGGCGTTTCGACGTTTTCCAACTGTCCCACCAGCGCGGCGACCTCGTCCGGGTCGCTGATTTCCGACAGGCTGGAAAGCTGCCCTCCACTGTCGCCGATAACGATAACTCGTTTCCCGACCTGTAGTAACATCACCTGCTGCTTGGGCGCGATCGGCGACCGCGACAGCACGCGAACCACCCTCGCGCCCTTTGCTGCCCGGACGCCGGGATACATCTTCCCGACGACGTACCGCAAGATAACGATCAGCCCGAACACCACCGCCATCGCCAGCACCAGCCGCGACCAGTCAAACGACCCGTCGCCCGGAGCGGGCGCGGCGACTTCGGAGCGAGCACGCTTGAGCGGCTGATTGTCGTAAACGCTGGCCGGCTGAGTGGTTTGCGCCTGAATGGGAACGACGGCCCAAAGCAGCAGGATGACGGCAACGAACGCCGCGACACGGGCGTCTCGCCCGTGTTCACAAGTCACGGGCGAGACGCCCGCGTTACGAATATGACCATGCAGTTTGGTCACGCGTTCAGACCTCTTCCTTGACCGCCTGCACGATTTCGTTCACGCGAACGCAGAAGTTGTCGTTCAGCACCAACACTTCGCCGCGAGCGACGAGGCGGTCGTTGACGAAGACGTCGACCGGGTCGCCGGCGAGCTTGTCGAGCTCGACGACCGAACCTTCGTTCAGCTTCAGCACGTCTTCGACGAGCATCCGCGAACGGCCAAGCTCGATTTTGACGTTCAGTTCGACGTCGCGGAGCAAATCGATGCTGCTCGCCTGCGATTCGCTGATGACCTGCTGGAACGCCGGCAAATCGAATGGCGCGGTCTGCGGCAATGGCTTGTGATCTTCCCCCGCCGCAGCAGCGTGCGCCTCGGCGATGAGCCGGGCGGCCAAGTCGTCCTGGGCAGGCCCGGCGGGATCGTCAAAATTGGCTTGTTTAAGGAGCGCTTCCAGCTCTTCCAGACCGGGCGCAGCGGCCTCGGGCGACGGAGAATCGGAATTCCGGGGCTGAACCTCAGTCGGGGAGGCACCAGACCCGCCATCGCCGAAACTGCCCATTGAGAGCAGTTCGTCAGCCAATGGATCGGCCTGTTCATCTCCCGCGGGAGTGGGTTTGGGGGCTTCGTCAGCCATGCTCACCATCCTTGGCACAGCGGCCGCGACTT
>JBBCIV010000106.1:0-8487 GCA_037189665.1 Phycisphaerae bacterium
GACCTCTTCCGGTTCGGGAATATCGGGTAGCTGCACCACGACGGTAGGCTGGCGTACCGGCGGCGCGGACTGCATTCGTGGGATGGCGGGGGAGCCGAAGAAGCGTTCGATGGCCTTGGATGGGGAGAGGAACTCAAGGCTTGGGCGGATCGAATCGGGCAGGTGCCGGACGGCTTCCGCGGCACCGCCGAGGAAAGTGATGGAGATCGCCATCGCGAGCGTGGCGTAGCGCAGTCGGGCGCGGGCCATCGACTGGGCGATCTCCTGCATCAGTTGCGGGACGACCCCGAGGCTGGCGGGCACGTGCGCCCCCAATGCGACGGCGCCGAGCACGCTCGGCCGGCCGTACTGCATCGCGACCATTGCCTGCGTGGTCGTCTGCACGAACTGCTCGTTGACGCAGTACGTCACCAGCGTGCTGAGCGCGGCGGTGAGCGCCACGCCTTCCAATGTCACGCCGCGCGAGCTCAGGCGTTTGCCGAGCATCTTGCGCGCCCGATGCAGCCGCACCCCCAGGGCGGCGGTCGTGCATCGCATCTCGCGGCTGATTTCGTCGTGGCTGAGCCCTCCGAAATAGTGGAGGACCAGCGGCATCCGGTATTTCGCGGGCAGGTGATCGAGTTCCGCCCGGATGATTTCCTGTAGTTCGGTCTGCTCCGAGCGTTCGCCGGGCAGCGTGGTGTAATGTTCCGACCGACGCTCCGCCGTGATCGCCTCACGGCGACTTCGGCGTTTGCGGGACCGGACGAGATCAAGACTGGAGCGCTTGGCCACTTTCTTCAGCCACGGACCGAGGTAACGGATCACCGCGCCGGTCTTACATTGCACCGCAAGCGTCAGAAAGACCGCCTGCGACGCGTCCTCGGCGTCGGCGGGATCTTTGGTTACCTTCAAGCAGACGCTGAAGACCATGCCGCCGTACGCGCGCATGATCTGGGCAAAAACGTCCGGTGACCCACTGGCGCGGTATTGCTCCAGGAGGCTCACGCCGTTTTTTGGCTGCTCTACTAATCGAACCAAGCCGCACTCTCCCTACGCATTTACAGACACCGTACGAACACCCAAGTTACAACATTTTCGGACCAACTTCGAAGACGAAGGCGCGTTATCGGCGCAACTTCTTTTTTATAAAAAGGTTAACGCTGCTGAAATTGTCGTATTTATCCGGTTATGCGGGCGCGGAAACCTCGGTCGCGGCGCGGAACGCGCGTCGGATGGAACAACGTCGATTTGTCTTCCGAGAGGGATTTGCAGGCCTCGGCGTCGAGCGGCGGGGGGAGTGCGGTACCCCCGCCACCCGCGCGTCGGTTTTCGCCGCCGCATGGTGAAGTTTGGCTTCGCGTCGGCACGGTGAAAGACGCCGGCGCGGTTTTCGACATTACACCGAGGCCTAAAGCGCGCCCGCGGGACGCAAGGGGGCAGGCGCGAATCAGAGAATGGATTCGAGTCGCATCTCGGCGTCCCAGCGATGGCCGTTGCGGAAATCGGCGAGGGACATGGGACGTTTGCCTTCGGGCTGGAGTTCGACGATCTCGATCATGTGGTCCGCCGCGCCGATGTGGCCGTGGGAATCGATGATGCCGACGAACCCGTCGCGCGGGCGGTCGATCACGCGGGCGCGAACCAGAGTCAGCCGGGCCACCTCACATTCATGATCGTCGATCAACCGCACCCGACAGCCGGGCCAGGGATACAGCCCGTGAATCTGGTTGCAGATGCGGCTGGCGGGGTCGCTCCAGTTCAGGCTGGTGTGCTCGCGCGTGAGCTTCGGGGCGAGCGTGGCCTGCGCGTGATCCTGCTCGCGCTCGACGGCCCTGCCGGCGCGCAGGTCGCCCAGCACGCATTCGACGAGCGGGGCGCCGTCGATCGCGAGGCGGTCGTGCAGCTCGCCGGTGGTCTCGGTTTCGCCGATGTCGATCTGCGACTGGGCGAGGATCGCGCCGGCGTCCATCCTGTCCGCCAGGCGGATGACCGAATTGCCCGTCACGCGCTCGCCGGCGATGCGGGCCCAGTGAATCGGCGCGGCCCCGCGATATTTGGGCAATAGCGATGCGTGCAGGTTGACGCTCCCGTACGTCGGGTGATCGACGACGTGCGGCGCGATCTTCTGCCCAAACGCGATGACCACCATCGCCTCGGCCGGCGGAAGGGCTTCGACGTTCAGGTTCGCGGTGCGGACGAGATCCAGGCCCTGATCCAGCGCGAACTGCGCGATCGGCGCTGGCCTCAGCTTCTTCCCTCGCCCGGCGGGGCGGTCGGGCTGAGAATAGACGCGAACCACCTCTGCCCCGGTGTCGATGAGCCTTTTCAGCGTCGGCACGCCAAACTCGCCGGCGCCGGCGAAGAGGATTTTCATTCCGCTGAGGGGCATAGGGTGAATCCACTAATCTTCACAAATCTGCACGAATGAAATTCTAGACAGGAATCAGCTGCAAGGTGGGGCACAGATGCACACCGATTAAAGTCAAAAACATGCTTTTCCTTAATTTTACCAGTGTTCATCCGTGCCCCCCTGCGGCCAAACCGCATTTGCCTTTATTTCGCGTCGAGTTCGTGCAGATTAGTGGATTATTTCTTTCTGCATGCCGCCGCGTAGTCGGCTTCGAGGTCTTTGAGTTTCTTTTTGACTGACATCCGGGCGGTGAAGCCCATTCGGTCGATCAGCATGACGCCGTTGAGATGGTCGTTTTCGTGTTGCCACACGCGCGCCACGAATCCCTCGGCCGTTTCTTCGAAGGGTTTGCCGGTGACGTCCTGCGCCTTGAGGGTGAGCTTGACCGCTCGCTCGACGTTGGCGCGGATCTTCGGCAGGCTGAGGCAGCCTTCTTCGCCGACCTCGTTGCCGTCGGCGTCGAGCAGTTGCGGATTCGCGACGACGCGGTCGCTTTCGGGTTTGCCGTCGGCGTTCATGACGAAGAGTCGCAGGTTCACGCCGACCTGCGGCGCCGCCAGGCCCACGCCTTGTTCCTCACGCATCAATTCGAACATACGATTGGTGAGCGCGACAAGATTTTCGTCGAAATCCTTGACCGGCTCGGCCACTTTTCTGAGCCGCGGATCCGGATAGAAAATGATCTTTAAGTCTTCGTACATCGTAATGTTAAGTGTCGAGATTATGCCAAACCGTTGACACTGGCAATGATCGCCGGTTCAATGGCACTCTCGCTTCCTGCGAGCCTCGCGGGAGGCGGCCAAATCAGCATGAAGAAACGGACACCCAATGTCTGACGTATCGGGCTATAAAGAAGTTTCTGAGGCGGACCAGAAGAAGGCGCAGGTCTTCTTCGGTAAAGCGCGCACGGTTGGCGAGGCGGGGCAGTACGAGTTCGCCATCGAGATGTACCTTCAGGGTCTGGCAATCGACCCGGAGGACACCAAGATCCACCAGGCGCTCCGCGACATCTCCCTCAAGCGCAAGGTCTCCGGCGGCAAAGACCTGGGGATGCTTGATAAGATAAAGCTGCGCTACGGCAAGGACGACAAGGCCAACATGCTGCTGGCCGAAAAGTTCCTCGCCTACGACCCCGGCAACACCGGGCGCATGCTGGAGATGCTGCAATACGCTCTCAAGGAAGGCTGCTACGACACGGTCATGTGGATCGGCCCGATCCTGATGCGGGCGATCTCCGATTCAGGCAAGCCCGACCTCAGCAAGTATCTGGCGCTCAAGGACGCGTACATCCGCCTTCGTAAATGGCAGCACGCGACCGAGGCGGCACAGAAGGCGCTCAGCCTTCGTCCGGATGACATGAACCTGCAGCAGGAGGTGAAAAACCTCGGCGCCCAGCAGACGATGTCGGCCGGCGGGTATGAGTCGGGCGGCAGCTTCCGCGATTCGGTTCGCGATATGGACAAACAGCGCAAGCTGATGACCGAGGACACCGACGTCCGCACGCTGAACGTGCTGGAATCGCAGATCCAGCTTGCCCGCGAAGAGCTGAAGAAAGACCCGAACGAGCCCGGCAAGATTTCCAAGCTGGTCGATGTGCTCGTCAAAACCGAGGACTCGCAGTACGAGAACGAGGCGATCGAACTGCTGGACGAGACGTACAAGAAGACCGGCGCGTTCCGCTTCCGCCTGCGTCTCGGCCAGATCAAGATTGCGCAGTTGAAGCGCATGCAGCGGTCGCTGCTCGACGCGTATCGCAAGAACCCGAACGACGCCGAGGCGAAGAAGACGTATATCGAGTTCGTCCGTGAGAAGGCGGAAGAGGAACTGAAGGAATTCTCGCTCGCGGCGGAGAACTACCCGACGGATACGATCTACAAGTACGAGATGGCGACGCGACTGTTCGACCTTGGTCGCTTCCCGGATGCGATCCCGCTCTTGCAGCAATCGGTTCAGGACCCGAAGCTCCGCACCGACGCCAGCATCGCGCTCGGCAGGGCGTTTCTCGAGGCCGAATTCGTTGACGAGGCGGTCGACACGTTCAAGAACCTGACCGAGACGTACCAGATCACCGGCGACGCGAAGTCCAAGCTGATCTGGTATTGGTACGGCCGCACGCTTGAGAAGCGCGGCGATGGTCCGGACGCGATCAAGTGCTACAGCCGTGTCGCGCAGTGGGAATTCAACTACCTCGACGTGCAGCACCGCCTGAAGGCGCTCCGAGCCAAAGCGGCTACGCCCGGCTAACCACGCGCATGAGCGGTTTCAGGTGACATTGCTTCGCATCGTCCAGGCGCGCTCATGGTGAAATGCCGACTTCCATCGACCGAACCGGCGGTGCTTGAGCAGGCGTTCGGCCTTGCGATGCCCAAGGCGTTTGCCCGACTAATAGAGCTGGTGCGGGAACCGGATGGCTCGGTGATCGGCGACGAGGGCTCGCTGTTCCAGAGCGTGACAGGGTTGCTGTTGGCCGATCAATCCGACGCCTATCCTGGCACGCCGCCTGAGATGTTCCTTGTCGGCCGCACGGGTATGGATGGTGTCAACTGCGGGCTCGTCTGGCACGACCCGCGACTTGCCGGCGAACTGCCGCTGGCGATGTTTGACCCTACGCACCTCCGCGGCGACTACCTCGGCCTCGACGCCCGCCGCAGTATCGGCGTGCTGATGGGGCTGCGGCTCGCCCAACGTGATCCGGACGGCATTTCCAACGAAGACGCGATGCGCGTCATCGCCCGGATGGGCTTTGACGCCGCCGAACTGCCCGCCGAACAGCCGATCGGGCTTCGGCCGCGGACGCCCCCTGGCTGGCGGCTCGCGATGACCGCCGACGGCCTTGGCGTGATGGCGGAGGCGGGGCAGTTCGAGCCCGGCCAATCGTTCGAGGACGATCCCGAGAGCTTCGAATCCCTCGATATCACGGACTATGTCGCCGCTGCCCACGAGGCGATCGTCCGGGGGTTCCCGGCTACCGCGCTTTGGCACCTCCGCAACGGCTATACCTTCTGGGCGCCCCAGGGAATGCCCGGCCAACTGACTTCTTTGATGAGCAAAGTCTACGCGTCGATGGGCCGGCATGCCCTGGTCGCCCGGCTTCAGGTGGAAGTCGCCCTGCACCGCCAGGCAGAATGAGGCTGCCCGCCGCCATGACTAGCCAACCCGTCATATCTGTAGGGATGAATCAGTAATCTTTCCGACTCGACTCCGCCACTTGCCCAGACTACATTATCTCGCCATGAAGGAAGCCAGCACACGGAAGATCTACGACATCCAGTCGATCGTGTACGACTACACGTTCGGCCAGCTCGTCAAGAAGCGCATCGCCCGCGCCATCGAGCACATGAAGATCCAGCCCGACGAAACCGTGCTCGACATCGGTATCGGCACCGGCGGCTCGCTTCCTTATTATCCCTCGCACGCCCGTGTCATGGGCGTGGATCTTTCCTCCGGCATGCTTCGCGAGGCGCGCAAGAAGGTCGAAGAGGAAAACTACGGCAATGCCACGGTCTTCCAGGGCAATGCACTGGAATTACCGTTCGAGGATTCGAGCTTCGATCACATCTTCATCAGCCATGTGATCAGCGTCGTCAGCCGTCCGGAACTGCTCGTTCGCGAGGCGCAGCGAGTGGCGAAAGAAGGGGCCCGCATCGTCATCCTCAACCATTTCCTCAGCACCAACCGTTTTGTCGCCATGCTCGAAAAGTGGGCCAACCCGATCTGCCAGAAGATCGGCTGGCGGTCCGACCTCGCGCTGGCGGACATCGTCGCCAAGACGCAGATCGAGATCGACTACCGCTATAAGCTGCGTAGCGTCGACATCTGGGAAACGGTCGTCACGACCAACAATAAGAGCGCCCTGGCGATCGCCTGAGCCGGCGCAAGATTGTCACTTCTCACCCGCCGCCAGGATCTGGCGGATCGCGCCCAGGTGATACGCGGTATGAGCGGCACTGGAGATCGCGCCGCAGGCGCTGATCGGGTTCCACTCTTTTTTCTTCGCCAGCGACTCTCCCCAGCGTCCGGCTTCGATGGCCAGGTTGGCGACGAGTGTTTTCCAGCCTTCGCTGGTCGCGGTCCTTCGCTTCCAGCTTGCTTCCCAGTCGGCGTCGGCCCAGGGGTTTTCCTCGCCCGCGGCCCAGCGGTTCAGCAGGGTGAGGCCGTAGAGCACGTGATCGACATGGGCGGCGATGGTGGTATTGCCCGGCATCGGTCGGCTGGACGCGGTGGCGGCGTCGATCGACTCAAGCTGTTTCAGCAGGCCGGGATCGCCGGGATTGAGCAGGTACGCCATCTCGCCCGGCGGGCCGTTGAAGATCTCGCTCAGGATCGATACCAGCGCGTCGCGAAAGATCGTGTCGGACATCAAACGCCTCCCTTGTGTGTTGTCAGATGATAGGAACGCTGGTTGCGTGAAGGACGAAATCTGCGATGCGATCGACGACCGCCGGGTCGTCCAGTACGCCGTTGTGCGTGCCACCGGTGAAGACGGACGAGCGCGGAGGGAAACTCTTGTCGAAGATCCGCCGGCCGTGAGAGAAGGGGATGATCTCGTCGTTCGCGCCGTGAACGATCAGCACCGGCCTCGGCCAGATTTGCTCGACGCGATCGCCCGGCCGCACGGCGTAGAGGTTTACGCCGGCGTGCAGCGAGGCCATCGGTAGCGCCATTGCCCGCGTCAGCCAGTTAATGGGCGGAGCCATGTGCTGGTCCGACATCTCCCGCGCCAGGGCCGGCAGCGAGTCGAACGTGCCGATCACGGCGACCGCGTCGATCCGTCCGTCCTGCGCCGCCGCCGTCAGCAGCGCCGCTGCGCCGAGGCTTGCGCCCACGCCCACCACCCGCGCCGATTGGTCCGGCCGTTCGGATTTCAGCCAGTCGAGCGCGCCGAGCACGTCATTCGGCTCGGTCGCGCCGAACGTCGTGAGGTTGCCGCCCGACGATCCGTGGGCACGCAGGTCGATCGTCAGCACGTTCACATCGGCGTTGTTCAGGCCGCGGAGGATCGACCACATGCCGGCCTTGTTCGCGCCCAGGCCGTGGCAGAGCAGCACGGTGATCGGCGAAGGCGACCGAGACGGGATGAACCAGCCGGCGATGCGCGTGCCGTCGCGCGCGGGGAAAGAGACGTCTTCGAAGTCGACGCGGACGACCGTGGCAGGGGTTTCCTCCGGTTGCACGCGCGGCCGGTAGACCATCACCGCGCTCATCACCCACGGTAGGGCGATCGCGCCGAAAATCAGGATGCGCAGCCCGATCGCCATCGCCAGCGTCGAGCGTCGAACGTCGGGCCGATCGACGCGAAAGAGCTTTGCAAACACCTTGCGAAAGCCGGCGTCGACGAGCTTCATCAGCAACAGGAGCGCGACGCCGAAGTACAGCGACAGCCCGATCTGAAGCGGGCTGACCTGCCCGCCGATCGCCATGACGTAGGCCGCCAACACCGCGCCCGCCAGCACCGATCCGCTGATCCACGCCGCCACGATCGACCGCTTCAGCAGCGGCCGGCCTCTGTAGGCGAACACTCCCAGCGACACGGCGGGCAGGATGATGTAAATGCCGTGCAGGACGGTTGATAGGATCGCGATCACGACGTCCATCATAGCGTCGTTGTCCGTCGCAAATCGATGAAAAGATGATCGGAACCCGTTCGGGGGTGCTTGACGGACGTGAGGGGCTTGGTAAATTGACGGGCTCGATTGATTTTGACTGATCAGACGGTTTTTGAGGTGATGTCATGGCTCATAAGAAAGGCGGCGGCAGCTCGAAGAACGGCCGCGACTCGAATCCGCAATATCTCGGCGTGAAGGCCTACGGCGGTCAGTTCGTGCAGGCGGGTTCGATCATCGTCCGCCAACGCGGCACGCAGTTCAGCCCCGGTTTCAATGCCGGCATCGGCCGGGACGACACGATCTTCGCGCTCATCGACGGCACCGTCGAATTCCAGGGCCGCAAGATCCACGTCCGCGAGCAGGCCTCGGCCTGATCGCGTCGATTTTCGCGCAGAAAGAATTTTGGCCACAGAGACACGGAGGCCACAGAGAACGATTCTCTGTGATCTTCGTGTCTCTGTGGCGTATTGATTTGATGTGACCCATGTT
>JBBCIV010000107.1:0-30219 GCA_037189665.1 Phycisphaerae bacterium
CGATGTTCGGCGCCTTCTTGTACTGCAGGTGCCCGCGCAACAGCTCCAGGTCCTTCGCCCGGCGGACGAACGAGAGCGCAAGGTAATCCAGGTCGTTCTGGATCGCCCAATCGACGCATTCCCAGTCATGATCGGTGATCGACGGAACGGTGACGATCGTGTTGGGAAGGTTGATGCCTTTTCTGCTCTTAATGATGCCGCCGACCGTGCAGGACATCTTGAACTCGTCGTTGGATTTCTCGGTGACGACGAACCGCAGCAGGCCGTCTTCGATGAGGATGCGGTCGCCGATCTTGACGTCGTCGATGAGCGTCTCGAGCGTGGAGGAGATGCGGAGGTTGTCGCCGAGGATGGTGTCACGTTGAACGACGACCTCGTCGCCGACGTTGACGGGCATGCCGCCGGTGCCGTTGATGTCGGCGACGTGTCCGACGCGGATCTTCGGGCCGCACAGGTCGCCCAGGACGGCAATGGGGTGCTGAAAGCGGGCGCTGGTCTCTCGGATGAGCTTGAGCGTCTCGCCGTGCTTGACGAGGTCGCCGTGCGAGAAGTTCAGCCGGCAGATATCGACGCCGGCCTCAAAAATGGAGTAAAGCGATTCCGGCGTGCCGACCGCCGGGCCCATCGTGGCGATGATCTTGGTTCGAATCATTGGTGTTGCCGATTTCCGATCGTGTCGATTCCCGAGTGAATCGGAGCAGTCCCGTGGTTCACCGGCGATTCTGCACTTCATTCGGGAATTGGCAATCGGCAATCAGCAATTTAGCGCGGGGCCTGCCGAGGGAAACGAAGGGAAACGTCGCGCGCCCGCTCGGCTCACCCGCGCCACGTCTTGCGGACGACGTCGCCTTCGAATTCGATGAAGACGTTGTTTTCCGTTTTCTTGCTGTCGCTGCCGCTGAAGATGAGGAAGACGTAGCCGCTGGAATCCTTGGTTTCGGTGTAGGCGTACTTCCAGAGTTCCTGGCCGGCGTCGATGTGGATTCGTTCGGTCGGCTCGCCGACGACGGCGCGGACCCAGCTTTTGGTGGTTTTGCCGGGCTTGATCTGGTCCATGGTGCTGGCGGCGACGTACGTGCCCTCGCGGCGGACGTCGGAGTGCCCGCCGAACAGACAGCCGGGGGCGGCGATCAGCAACGCGGCGAGGATTGCGAACGAGGCAAGACGCTGGGTCATGAGAAGTGCTCCTTCGGCGGTTCAGACACGGGACACTAAATCACGTTAGGCGTCCGCCTGTTCCTCCCCCGCCGGGGGAGGAACAGGGAGAGGCGCTACGCCGTTTTGACCGGCGGTTGCACGACCTTGATGTGCGTGTCGCGCAGCTGGCGGTCGTCCACGGCGGCGGGGGCGCCGCACATGATGTCCTGGCCGGACTGGGTTTTGGGGAAGGCGATCACGTCGCGGATGTTGGTGATGTTGCGGAGCAGCATCACCAGCCGGTCCACGCCGATCGCGAGCCCGCCGTGCGGGGGGGCGCCGTAGCTGAGGGCCTCGAGCAGGAAGCCGAACTTGCCGGCCTGCTGTTCCGGGCCGATGCCCAGCAGCTGGAACACCTTCTGCTGCACGTCGGTCCGGTGGATACGGATCGACCCGCCGCCGATCTCGTAGCCGTTGCAGACGATGTCGTAGGCCTTGCTCTTCATGCCGGCGATCGTCGCATGGTCGGTGCTGTCGAGCTTGGCGATGTCCTCGTCCTTGCACGCGGTGAACGGGTGGTGGATCGCGACAAAGCGTTTTTCTTCCTCGTCCCACTCGAACATCGGGAAGTCGACCACCCACAGAAACGAGAACTCCGTCGACGGCTTGATCTGGAGATCCTTGGCCATCTTCAGTCGCAGTTCACCGAGCACCTTGTGAACGATCTTGCTCCGGTCGGCGGCGAAGCAGAGCAGGTCGCCTTCTTTCGCGCCGGTGCGCTCGATGAGCCTGGCTTCGATCGACGTGAGGAACTTCGCCACGCCGGTGTCGAACTTGCCGTTGACGACCTTCGTCACCGCCAGGCCTTTGGCGCCGTAGCCCTTGGCCCACTCGGCCAAGCCGTCGGTTTCTTTTCGCGTGAGCTTGGCGCCGCCTTCCACGACGATGCACTTCACCAGTTCGGCGTTCTTGAAGACGCCGAAATCGGTGGTGTGGGCCAGATCGGTGATGTCGATCAGCTTCATGCCGAAGCGCAGATCCGGGCGGTCGGAACCGTAGTCGTTCATGGCGACGTCGTACGGCATGTGCTGCATCGGCGGGACGTCGACGTTCAGAACTTCCTTCCAGATCCGCCGCACCAGCGTTTCGACCACGCCGATGATGTCGGCCTGATCGACGAACGCCATTTCCAGGTCGAGTTGCGTGAACTCCGCCTGGCGGTCGGCGCGCGGGTCTTCGTCGCGGAAACACCGGACGATCTGCATGTATTTGTCGCACCCGCCGATCATCAGCAATTGTTTGAAGAGCTGCGGGCTCTGGGGCAGCGCGTAGAAGCTGCCCGGCGCGAGGCGCGCGGGCACGAGGAAGTCGCGCGCGCCTTCGGGCGTCGATCGGGTGAGAAACGGCGTTTCGATCTCCCAGAAACCGAGGTCGCCGAGGTGGTCGCGCATGGTCTTGGTAACCTGATATCGCGTGCGGACGGTGTTCTGCATGTCCGGGCGGCGCAGGTCGATGTAGCGGAACTTCATTCGGCGTTCTTCGTTTACCTGCTCGCGGTCGTCGGGCAGGAAGGGGGGCGTGGGCGATTCGCTGAGCACGTCGAGCTTGAGCACGCGGACTTCGATCTCGCCGGTGGCAAGTTTCGGGTTTACCAGGTCATCGCCGCGCGCCACGACTTTGGCGGTGACGGAGATGACCCACTCGGAGCGCAGTTTTCGGGCGGTTTCGAGGGCCTCGGCGCCGCAGAGGTCGCCGTCGAAGACGAGCTGGGTGAGGCCGTCGCGGTCGCGCAGGTCGATGAAGACGAGCCCGCCGTGGTCGCGATAGGAGTGGACCCAGCCGGCAAGGGCGACCTCGGAGCCGACGTCGGACTTGCGAAGCTGACCACAGGTGTGAGAACGGTAGCGCGTTTGGATGTATTCAGACATTGTGTGTTGGTTTCCGATTCGGGGAATCGGCAAATGTAAGGGGACCGGGGCGACTTGTCGAACGCGTGGAAAAGGAGGAGGAGGGCACGGGGCGGGCCGGGTTGGCGGCGCGTCTCACCGTGCCGTCATATTGACGTCGGCCAGCCTGTCTGCGGAGGATCGCATGATGCGTAGATATATCGACGTTTTCGGCGGTATTCAACTGGGGTGGGCGGGATGTCCGATATCTCCTGAATGCCCGAGAATCGGTCGCGAACGGAAGCGGTCCGCATGGTCGCCGGCGGATCGCTGCTGGCGGCCTTGGCGGCGGCGATGAACATTCACTTCATTGTGAAGGTGGGGATTTCCGTCAGCCACCTTACCGGCGACGTCTCGCGGCTGAGCGCCGATTTCGCCCTTCACCAGGATATCACCACCGAAGCCGGCCGGCTGATGTTGTGCATCGGCGGGTTTGTCCTCGGGGCGGTGTTGAGCGGGTACGTCATCCACCATCCCGGTTTTCTGGTCGCCAGGCCGTACGGCCGATCGGTGATGTTCATCGGCGGGGTGGTGCTGCTTGGGTGGGCGTTCGAGTCGCGGGTGGAGGGGTTGGCGTACGTGTTGATCGCAGGCGCATGCGGGTTTCAGAACGCGCTGGCGACGCGATATCGCGGCATCATCATCCGCACGACGCACATTACCGGCTTGATGACCGACTTCGGGCAGCTCATCGGCATGCGGCTGGCAGGCAGGCAAGTGGAGGGCTGGAAGCCGCTGATGCACGCTTTTCTTGCGGCGTCGTTCGTCATGGGATCGATCGCCGGCGCGGTGCTCGACTCGTTTTGCTCCAGATATGCGCTGCTGGTGATCGGCTGTATTTACGTGCTGGTCGGGCTCGGGTGGACGATCATCAAACACACGCACATGATCGAACTGCATTCGTCCGTCACAGGCGAAGAGACGACGAAATAACGATCCGCGCATTATCATACCAGTTTTTTATAGAACTGATATGATAATGTCGTCCTCGCGGCGTGACCGGACGAGCCGCGCGGTGGCGCTGCGTGCGCGTTCGCCCGAAGCGAAAGCCGGGTGTATACTCGACGCTCCGTCCCCGGGCGGGCTAAAAAGAAGAGAAGAGAGATGACATGGAACGGGTTCGTTCCTTCCGCCTTCTTCGGACGCGAGGGAGGCGAGGCGGCGAATCGAGATACTGAAACGGAAGCGAGACTATGGAATACGGCGTCATCATGGCAGGCGGGCTGGGAACTCGGCTCTGGCCGCTCTCGAGGCAGAGCGTTCCGAAACAGCTCCTGCCGGTCCGCAAGGGCAAGTCGCTTTTGCAGTTGTCGTTCGACCGACTGGTCGGCATCATCCCGCCCGAACGCATCTACGTCTGCACCGCCGAGGCACACCGCAAGGCAGTGCTGGAGAACCTGCCCCAACTTCCCGAATCGAACGTGCTCGGCGAGCCCCAGCCGCGCGACACCGCCAACGCCGTCGGCTTTCCCGCCGCCGTGCTGCACAAGAAGGACCCGAACGCGGTCTTCGCGGTCGTCACCGCCGACCACGTGATCGAGCCGATCGAGACGTTCCAGTCGTGCCTTCGTAAGGCGTTCGACGTGACGGCCTCGCACCCGAAGTCGCTGGTCACCTTCGGCATCGTCCCCACGCACGGCCACACCGGGCTCGGATACATCCAGCGCGGCGACAACCTCGGCGATACCGAAGGCGTTTACCAAGTGCTGGCGTTCAAGGAAAAGCCAGATAAACCCACCGCCGACCGTTACGTCGAGTCCGGGCGGTTCTACTGGAACAGCGGCATGTTCGTCTGGCGTGCCGATACCGTCCTCGAACAACTCGCCGCCCACCTGCCGCAGAGCTACCAGGGCCTGACGAAGATCGCCGAGGCGTGGGACACCCCCAGCCAGCAGCAGGTCGTCGCCGAGGTCTATCCGCGCCTGCCCAAGATCAGCATCGACTACGCCGTCATGGAGCCCGCCAGCCAGCGCAAGGTGGTGGTGGTGGTCGAGATGCCGATCAACTGGACCGACGTCGGCAGCTATCCCGCCTTGGCGGAGACGCTGGAGGTGGACGAGCACGACAACGCGATCGACGCCGAGCGCCTCGTCACCATGGATAGCGACGGCAACATCATCGTCAGCCGCGATCCGAACCACCTCGTTTCGGTCGTCGGCGTGAGCGACATGATCGTCGTTCACACCCCCGATGTGACGATGGTATGCCCGCAGGCAGAATCGCAGCGCGTGAAAGAGCTCGTCGCGAAGGTCCGCGAAAAATACGGCGAAAAATACATGTGAAAAACGATGCGTGTGGCGTGATGAGCGCGACGTGGTGAAACCACCGGATCAGCCTTTCACGTTGCGCTCATCCCGCCAAACGCATGAGAACGCTTGCCATCGATTTCGGCGCCCGCCGCATCGGCCTTGCCATGAGTGACGAGGGCGGGAAGTGGGCGTCGCCGTTGGAAGTACTGGCGGTGAACGATCCCGATCACGCGATCGAACCGGTCGTGAAGCTCGTCGCCAAAGAGGCCGTTCAGCGAATCGTCGTCGGCCTGCCGCTCAACATGGATGACACGCTCGGCGGACAGGCGAAAGTCGTTATCGCCTGGTCGCGAAAACTCGACGCGGCGATCCGCTCCTCGGCAAGGGCGTCGCCTGCCATCATCTTCGTCGACGAAAGGCTTAGCAGCTTTGAAGCCGAGCAGCGCCTGATCGACGTCAAACGCGCCGGCGGAAAGATGACACGCAAAGACAAAAAGCAGTCCCTCGACGCGGTCGCCGCCGCGGGAATCCTTCAGTCCTTCCTCGACGGCAAGCTGCCCGCGATCGACGTTTGAAGGGGGGGAGATGTGCCGCTCAGAGCCCCGTCTGAGTCCGATTCTCTCCCGCATTTTTCCGGACGAACTCAACCCGCTTCAAGCTGAAAATCGCGCTTCCCCGAGGAGAACGCAACGATCATGTCCGCGTCTTCCGTGCCGGTGTTGACCGCGTTGTGGTACACGCCGGCGGGGATGCTGATGGTGTCGCCGGCCCTCATGTCGATGAGGCGATCTCCGACCGAATGGCGGAGTTGGCCTTTCATCAGGTAGAGCACTTCTTCGCAGTTGGGATGGCAATGGCGCGGGTTGCACTTGCCCGGCCGGATGACCGTGCGGCCGAGCGTGATGCCGGCAGTTTGGGTCAGCTCTTCGTTGGCCATCCAGGTGAGCGAGCCCCAATCGTGGCGCGAGGAAGAGCCGGTGGAATCGGCGTTGGAACGGAAAGATGCGCTCATCACGTGTCTCCTGAAAGGTGCGGAATCCAAGGTGTAGTCGGCCGGCGTCAGCGACGCAACTGGGTGAACGCGCGGGTCTGATCGCGGATGGCGCGCTCGGTCGGCAGGCGCTCCATCGAGCTGGCGCCGTAGAAGCCGTGGATGCCGGGGCAACGCTGCATGACATACTGCGCGTCCGGCGGCTCGGCGATCGGCCCGCCGTGGCAGAGGATGATGATGTCGTCGCGCAGCGAGCGGGCGGCGTCAACGATCGCGTTGATGCTGGCGACGCACTGGTCGAGCGTCCTGGCGGTCTGCGCGCCGATCGATCCGCTGGTGGTAAGCCCCATGTGAGCGACGAGAATATCCGCGCCGGCGGCGGTCATTGCGCGGGCGTCATCGGGATTGAACACGTAGGGGGTGGTAAGCAGATCAAGGTCGTGGGCTTTGCGGACCATCTCGACTTCGAGCGCGTAGCCCATGTTGGTTTCCTCAAGGTTGGCGCGGAACGTGCCGTCGATCAGGCCGACGGTCGGGAAGTTCTGCACTCCGGCGAAGCCCGCATCTTTGATCTGGAGGAGGAAGCGATCCATGAGGCGCATCGGATCGGTGCCGCATACGCCGGCGAGGACGGGCGTTTTTCGGGCGACGGGGAGCACCTCACGTCCCATGTCCAGCACGATGGCGTTGGCGTCGCCGTACGGCATGAGCCCTGCAAGGCTGCCGTGGCCCGCCATGCGGAAGCGGCCGGAGTTGTAGATGACGATCAGGTCGATGCCGCCGGCTTCTTCGCACTTGGCGCTCAGGCCGGTTCCGGCGCCGCCGCCAATGATGGGCTCGTTGCGTCGGATTTTGTCGTTCAGACGGGTCAGGATTTGGTTACGTGTCATACAGTGGTGATCCGATTGCCGGCCGCGCGGGGTCGGGGTCGTGGGGACTTCTTGCGGAGGTTCTTCAGCAACTCCTCAACGCATCGGCGGCTGAACGCCGGGTCGTTGATGTCGCATTCCATTTCGACGACGGGGATGTCCTTGCGCAGTGACTCGCGAAGCACCGAGAACAGCGCCGCGTTCGCCTCGGGCAGGTGGAACGGCTTGCCGGGCAGGTCGATCATGCTGATTCCGCCGAGCGGAAGCAGCACGGTTACCGGCCCGATGCTCGCGTTCGCTTTTGCCGCCAGGATTCGGCCGAGCGCGCGGCATTCCTCGACGTTGGTACGCATGAGCGTGACGTTGGGATTGTGCTGGTAAAACGTGCGGCCCTTGAACTTGTCGGGCACGGTTTCGGGCGCCCAGAAGTTCACCATATCGAGGCAGCCGGGAACGACGATCGCGGGCGTTCCCGTGCGTGCGGCGGCGTCCAGGCGCTCCGCGCCGGCGGTGAACACACCGCCGACCAGTTCGTCCGCCCACTCGGTGGTGGTGAGGTCGAGCACGCCGTCGACGAGTCCGGCGCTGACCAGGCTTTCCATCGTGCGGCCGCCTGCGCCGGTGCAATGGAAGACGAGGACTTCGTATCCCTCGGCCTCGAGCTGCGCCTTGGCGGCGGTGATCGCAGGGGTCGTATTGCCGAACATCGTGGCGGCGATGACGGGCCGGTCAGGCACCTCAGACGCGGCCTGTTGATCCTGCGCCCGCAACATCCCGCATACCGCGCCCGCCGCCTGCGTGAAGACGCGACGGCTGACCTTGTTGATGCCGGCGACATCGACAATGCTCGGAATCATGACGACGTCCTGCGTGCCAACGTAGGCGGATACGTCGCCGGAGGCGCAGGTCGAAAGCATCACCTTCGGCACGCCCAGCGGCAGCGCCCGCATCGCCGCGGTGGCGACGGAGGTGCCGCCTGTGCCGCCCATTGCCAGCACGGCATCGAACTTGCCCGCGTTGTGCAGCGAGCGGAGCATCGCGACCGCGCCACGGCTCATCGCCGCGATCGCCTGCCCGCGATCCTTCGTCGCGGCGAGCGTCTTCAGGTCGCTCCCGCCGTTCTTGGCGACCTGCTCGGCCGGGATGTCGGCGCGGATGGCGGGGGAGTCGAGCACGCCGACGTCGATCATCAAGGCGCGAAAGCCCTCACGTTCGATGCACTCCCGCACGAACGCGTATTCCTGCCCCTTGGTGTCGAGCGCGCCGATCAAGGCAACCGTGCGTTTCACGTGATTTTCCTCCGCAGTGGGATCGGGAACGCTGCGTGCCGGCGTTAGTCCAACGATTCGTATTTGACCGTGACGCGTTCGTTCGATGCGGCCGAGCGGGCGATCGCTTCGTAGAGCACCATCGTCTTGTAGCTCTCGTAGATGCTCGATCGCGATGTGGAACGCTTCTCACGAATGGCGGTGACGAAATCCGCAAGCTCGGCCAGGTGGCCGGTGTCGTTGCCGCTGTCGCCGCCGGAGGTGAAGGTGGACGGCTCACGCCACTCGGTCGGCGTGCCATCGGCGACGATCCGCCATTGCGACGAGTTGTGGATCGTCATGAAGTTCCCACCGGCGGCGGTGAGTTCCACCTCTTCGGTCGGAATGACGAACGAGCGGCCGTCATTGAGGTTCATTGTGCCGACGGCACCGCCGCGGAATCGCAGGCTGACGGCATAGGCATCGCTGCCCTTGGCGAACGTGAGCACCTCCGTTACCTCGCCGAACAGGTACGACACCAGGTCGATATGGTGGATGCCGAAGTCGAGCAGAAACTGGCTGAGGTAGTTGCCGTTGTTCGGATATGGCGCGGAGCAATAGTCAACGGAGATCGAGAACAGTTGATCCGGGCGGAATTGGTCAACCCATCGCTTGGCGCGGTCGAACGCCGCGCTGTAGCGCTTCTTGAACGCCGTCATACAGAGGACGTTCGTCTCCTTCGCGACCCGCGCCACCTCCAGCGCGCCAGCTGCGGTAGGAGCGGAGGGCTTTTCGGTGTAGACGGGGATGCGCCGCCTCAGTATCGCGGGCGCGAGGCGGGCGTGCATGTCGGGGCCGATACAGACGATCACGCCGTCGGGCTTTTCGGTGTCGAGCATCGCGTCAACGTTGGCGTAGGACGTCCCGCCGAAACGCCGGGCGTTTCTCGCCGCCTTCTGGGTGTCCAGATCGCACACGCCGACGAGTTGTGCGCCGGAGGCGCCGATATACGGATAAATTCGGCGGCTCGAGAGCTGCCCGGCGCCGACAATGCAGATTCTCGGATCGCTCACGCCACGCACTCCTCAAGGGTGTTTTGCAGATACGAATAGCCGTCCTGAAGCAGTTCGAGCGTACGTTCTGTGTCGCCCATTGCCGCCTCCATTTCGACGACGTACCCACCTGTATAGCCGGCGGACGCCATGTGTCGGAACAGGCCGGGCAGGTCGATCTCGCCAACGCCGAACGGCACGGGCTTCGATCCGACCTGATCCTTGATGTGCACCAGCGCCACGCTGTCGCGCAGCAGGTTCCATCCCTCCCGCCATGACACGCCCGCCGAGTGGAAATGGCCGACTTCGAGCAGGGTTTTCATGCGATCGTCGTTGATGCCGTCGATCACCTCGCGGAAGTCCGCCAGCGACGAGATTGGCGTTCCGTAATGGTTTTGCAGCACCGGCGTGATCGCCAGATCTTCGATCGCGTCCAGAAAGCGCGGGCCGGCCGCGATGTAGTTCTTTCGCGACGACGCCTTGAACAGCACCACTTCCGCTCCGATATCCCGGGCGAACCGCGCCGCTTTCACCGCCGCCGGCAGTGTGGTTTCGATGTCGTCCGTCACCGGCGGAAGGTGCATCGAGGCGAAGCGGATTCCATAGGCATTGGCCTTATTGAGATAAAAGTCAGGCCGGCGTATCAGGTCAATCGATGAGTTCACCCAGGAGGTGAACGCCTCAAACCTGCGATACCCCAGCTTCGAATAGCGGGCGAAACACTCGTCGAGGCTCAGCTCCGGATTGCTGCACGGACTGACGATCAGGCTATCTAGATTCGGTTGTTTCATCGTATTCACTCATCGAGAAGCGAACGGTGTGCTCGGCGAATTGATGCTTGAGAACGGGCTCGCCTTCCTCGTCGGACTTCGACACGGCGCTATTGATTCGACGTTCCCCTGGAACGGGCGCTGTGGTCAACTCGACGCGTCACAACTACGCCTCTAGAGGGTAGCCAGCAAGGGCCATTTCTTGCGAGAGAGTTTGCGACAAAATAGCAGCGATTTGCGTCAGCGGTTGGACGGGGCGATGTCGCGGGCACGCCCGCATTACTTCGTTGTCCGTCGGCGGTCGGTTGGAGTGGCGATGGCGTACCAGTGCGGCATGGTGGAGGGCTCTCCGGTGTGCCGGCTGCGGTACTGGGTCGGGGAAACGCCGACGGTGACACGCATGATGTTCGAGAGCAGGCTGCGATCCTGCAGGCCGACCGCGCAGGCGATTTCGCTTACGCTCATCTGCGTGCGGCTGAGGAGGTACTTGGCGTGTTCGATCTGCACACGGCGGATCTCGTTCTTCGGGGAGTTGCCCATCGATTCGCGGAATCGCCGCTCCAGCGTACGGCGGCTGAGCGCGACGGCGTTGACGACATCGGAGACGTTGATGCCCTGCGTCGCGTTCTCACGGATGAACTTGACTGCTTTGAGCACGTCTGCGTCGTCCATCGCGAAGCAGTCGCTGGACGTTCGCGTGATGACCTCGCCGATCGGCATAAGCGCGGTGCGGGCGGCGAGCGGGCTGCCCGCCATCAGGCGGTCGAGCATGGTCGCCGCGGTTTTGCCGATGTCGAGTCCGGGGAGAGGGATGCTTGAAATGCCCATCATTGCGTAGTGGGTGCCCGGGTCGTCGTCGATCCCGACGAGCGAGATCTGCTCGGGAATGCTGATGCCGGTCGCGACGGCGGCGCCGTACAACTCGGCGGCGAGGTAGTCGTGGCAGGAGAGCAGCGCGGTGGGCCGGGGGAGGCTGCGAAGCCATAGCGTGGTTTCGCCGCGGGCACGCACGGCGCCGGGCGGAAGCTTCGCGGGATGATCGCCATACCAGGAGACCTCATACCCCGCGGCGTGCACCACCGAGACAAAGCCGATCCCACGCGTTGCCGAGAGCGCGACCGGGTAGGGACTCGAGCGGTAAGCGAAATGCCGGTAGCCGCGGGCGAGGAAATACTTCGCGACCTGCGCCCCGGCCATCCGGTCATCGACCACCACCGCCGGCAGGCGCGTGTTCGCCAACGCCGCCGACACGTTTATCGCCGGCACGCCGCTGGCGGCGATGTTGTCGTCGACTTCATTTCCCCATATCTGCGCGATGATTCCCGAAAACTGTCGCCAGTCGACGAGGCCGCGAATTGCGGCACGCCACGGGATGCTCACCAGCTTTCGCCAGCCGGAGCGCCAGCGCTCCTCCGCGTGAAGAACGACGCCTTCCTGCACGTTACGCCCGAACTCCAATGCTGTATTTGTGACAATCACAATCATCCCGTCAACTCCCACACTGCCGTGCGGCCCTCTATGTTGCGACGAGCATAAGACAATTTCACGCAGAGTTGAACCGTTATCGCAATGGTGGTTCTGCGCCGGCGCTCATGCGCGCGTGCTGACGCTCCGCAGGGCATCCATACCCTATCGCGCCTTGCCAATTCCAGACCGGCAAACGCTGCGATCGAAGCAGCCGGCGCGATCCCAAGCGCGATGGCCTTGGAATTTTCGCGGCGAAATGGACGACCGACCCGCCCAATTCCGGTTCACACAGACTCCGGTTTTCACTTTGGTGTCCGACGATGCGCGGCCGGACGGAAGGAGGAAGACGTGCGGTGCAATGGCGTAAATTTACATGCTTTTGTCGTTCGTTCGAGTGCGCCGGCCCCTTGGGCAAAGGTAGCATTTGCGCGTCAGTAACTGTTCATGCGCGTTGCTGTTTTGAGTGTTATCGAAGGCCGCGCGGGGCATCATTTCTATGGAGGAGATATGAATTGCAGCGTTCTGATTAAGACGATCGGCGTCGTCGCAGGGTGTGCCCTTCTGGCGTCCGCGATCCCGGCGGAAGCAGCGACGATTCTCATTTCGGATAACTTTGTTGGCGAGGGCCCCCTGAACGGTCGTCAATCGCCTGCCCGCATCAACCCGAGCGATACGTGGACGGCTGCGAACGACACCGTCTTCGCGCTGGGAGGGAGCGGACTGGCAACGACGGCTGGCTCTCCGGGTTCCATCGCCTACGCGAACTTCACGCCGGACGTCAATAATGTTTATCGGTTGTCGGCGGACGTGAACGTGGATGCGATTGCGGCGAACGGCTATCTGGCGATCGGCTTCCAGTCCAGCCTTGGCTCCAACCAGACCGGAGATCCGACCACTACTGCTAACGGCAACGGCAACATCCGTGCGCCGTTCATCATTCTTCAGCGAAATGCCACCGGAGCTGACGCCAATGTTGACGTTTACATTTCGCACGTCTCGGGAAATTCCGGCAACATCCTCGCGATAAACCGTCCCGCGGTGGCCGGCACGCATCGGATCGCGCTGGAGCTGGATACGACCAGCGGCAATGCCAACGGCGAAGGATGGAAGCTGACCTCCTATCTCGATGGAACGTTGTTGCCCAGTAGCGCTGGCGCGACGGCAGGCGTTGATGGCGTGTTCACCTACCCGACTGGTGGGATTCATGCCCTCAGCAATTCCAATCCCGCAACGTTTCATCACGTGACTGTCGCCGGCGTCAACGCGAGCGGTGGCGCGATAACGAACTTCGAGCTTTCGATCGTTCCCGAGCCCTCCGCTTTGGCTGCGATCGGCTTGCTGTTCGGCGCTGCTGCACGTCGTCGCCGGATGTAGGAGGTTGAGCGGGCGGGGCGGACGCGTTGGCTCAGGGCGTCGTCCGTCCTGCCTTGCCGTGGTTTTACTCCGATTTAGCAAGCCGGCCTGAACGTATGTATTCCCGACATTCGGCAAGCGCTTGGTCAGCCCCAAAACTTCCGCGCCGTCGTTGTGAAGTTGCGATGGCATGCCAGCGGGTGACGGATGAGTTTTTTTGGGAATGATTGGCGCGGAAGTGCGCGGGGGACAGACCGGTGGCGGCCTTTATGGTGGTTGACAAGAGGCTCCGGTCGCCGATGCCGACTGCCTGCGCGATTTCATGCACGCTCATTCGCGTCTTGCTTAACAGGTGCTTGGCGCGTTCGATCTGGACCCGGCGGATCTCGTCCTTGGGCGAGCTTCCTATCACGGCCCGGAAACGACGTTCGAGGGTGCGTCGGCTGATCGCGACCGCCTTGGCCACATCCGACACCTCGATTCCGCGCGTCGCGTATTCGCGGATGTATTTGACCGCATCGAGCACGTCCGGGTCGTCCATCGCCAGGCAGTCGCTGGAGGTCCGCGTGATCACTTCCTGCACGTCGATTCGATATACTCTCTGCTCGGGCTTTTCGCCGGCCATCAAACTGTCGAGCAGTGCTGCGGCGTCGTAGCCGATGCGATGGGCGGGCAGCGCGACGCTTGAAATCCCCATCTGGGCATAGTGCGCCGAAGGGTCGTCATCAATGCCGACGATGGAGATTTGTTCGGGAACGCTTATGCCGGCGGCGGCGGCGATCCCGCACATATCGGCGGCGAGGTGATCGTGACAGGCCAGCAGCGCCGTCGGCTTGGGCAACCCGCGCAGCCACGAGGTGGCTTGTCCGTACGCGCGAACCGCGCCTTGGGGCAGTTTGGTCGGATAATCGCCATACCATGAAACGGAATGCCCGGCCGTCCGCACCGCATCAGTGAATCCGGTGCCACGCGCCGTGGACCATCCGAGGTCACACGGCGCCGGGTAATAGGCGAAACTTCGATAGCCGCGCTTCAGAAAATATTCTGCCACACGCTCGCCGGCCATGTAGTCGTTGGGCAACACGGCCGGAAGGGCGCAATCGTCCACGCACCCTGATACGTTCACCGCAGGCACGCCGCTGGAGGCAATTTCGATATCCCCTTCTTTGCTCCACTCCTGCACGATGATTCCGCGATACTTTTGCCAATCCGCCAATCCCCGGACGGCGATGTCCCACGGCACGCTGACGACGCTTTTCCAGCCGGTTCGCCAATGATCCATGGCGTATGAAATGACGCCCTCATGCGTCCCGCGTCCAAACCCGGAACTCATGTTGGTCACGATCGCGATCATGCTTATATCTCTCGACTATCTCTCGACGTTTTCGACTTTCGCACTCGCCGTCTTGTTTTGGTCATCCGTGGTGTTGGGCCAGCGGACGGAAGCCCATCGCTTGGCTATCCGGCAATGCTGCGAGATCGTGGCGCTTGATCCAAACCGATATGTAAATGCGTCTGTCGAAGATGACTGCGCCACCGGTAGTCGCGATCGCCGCAAGCGGGCACTATCGAAACACGACGCATGAGATCCTCCTTGCATGAAATGAACCCGCCGGCTGGAGTCATGTCAGGCTTGGCGAAACCCCAAGCAACGGCGTTCATAAAATGCTGCCGGAAGGAAATTTACAGGACGAATTGGCCCCTGGCTGCCGCAATTTCCGCCAAAATTAGCCAAAATTACGTCAAGAAGTCATAATATAATCATGGTCGAACCGATGTGGCACATTTGGCTCATCCTCGAACCTGGCCGTTCGCTCGGGTGGGAATTCGTCCAGGGCTTCTCCCGGTACGCCAAGCGCTTGCCGTGGATGATCCGCATGGAAGATTCGTTTCGGATCACGCGCGAGCGGCTGGAGAGCGAGGTGATCGACGGGATCGTAGGACACATCCATACCCGCGAGTTGATCGACTTCGTCGTCGAGCGCAGCCTGCCGGTGGTGAACATGACGCGCGATCCGCAGATCGAGAAGATGACCAACCTTCTCGTGGACGACTTCGCGTGCGGACGAATGGCGGCGGAGTATTTCCTGTCGCTGGGGTTCGTGAACTTCGCCTACCTTGGGACGCAGAAGTGGAACTACGCCCGACTGCGCGGCGAGGGCTTCGTCGAGCGGTTGACTGAGGCGGGATATGGGAAGCACGTGCAGTGGATCGAGCGGACGCAGTTGGCGGGAGAACTTTCCACGCTGTGCACGCAGGCGCACCCGCTACGAAGGCTGGAGTGGCTTGACGCGCTGCCCAGGCCGCTAGCCGTCTTCGGGATGCAGGACCTGATCAGCGTGGACATGATCAACTGCTGTCGGATGATGGACATCCGCGTGCCGGAAGATATCGCGATGCTCGGCGTCCACAACGCGCAGATCACCTGCGAAATGGCCCAGCCTTCGCTGTCGAGCATCGACACGTCGGTGGAACAGCGCGGCTATCTGGCGGCGAGCTTGCTCGACCAGCAGTTGCGGAAGGAGTCGGCCAGCTTCCAAACGGTCGTCGTACCTCCGGTGCGGGTGGTGGCGCGCGGATCGACCGATATTGTCGCCGTGAACGATCCGGCCGTCGTGGACGCCATCCGTTTCGTGCGCAGCCACGCCCACGAGGACATCGGCGTGGAAGACGTCGTGCGGCACCTGCTGATTTCCCGGCGAACGCTGGAGCGGCGGTTCAAAGAAACGCTGGGGCGGACGGTGATGCATGAGATCCGGCGCCTGAAAACGGAGCGGGCGATCGAACTGCTGGCCACGACCACGCTTCCCATGGCGGAAGTCGCCATGAATTCGGGGTACAACCGGCACGATCAGTTCGCGCACGCCGTGCGCCAGTCGACCGGCCTCTCGCCGATCGCATATCGCCGGAAATACCATGGGAGAACGGGCTCGGACAGGCGAAGTTCTTAGCTTGCGGGGCGCGCCGATTTCGCCTGCAGTCACTAGGTGGTAACTGGCCGAGTTGTCCCAGAAGATGATCGGCCAAGCACGTCCGTGTCGGTGATCGTCAGGCGGCAACCCATGCGCCGATCGATAGTCCAGCCGATTCGGCAGATATGACGCAAACCCTCACATCTTTGCCGCAAAGATAGCAACACAGGTCATCTTCCGTGGGGTAATTTTCTGGAACCCTTGTACGCAACTGTTGCGGATGTTGCGTATGCGAGCACAAGTTTTGTGTGATCAGAATGGCGAGAGGAGAGCAACATGGCGACGAGGCAGATGGCGCGGGGGAACAACTGGTTGGTTCGGTGTATCCCATTGGTGCTATGCGGGGCATCGCCGGCGATGGCGGTGACCGTGAGTGATTTTAATGTCTTCAATTACTCAGGTCTTCAGGGCCGGCTGTTAGTGCCCAATAACTACGATCCGAACAAGTCCTACCCGCTGGTGATGTTCTTGGATGGCCTGGGCGGGGCGGGGACGGACAATGTCAAGCCGGCCGCCAGCAGCATTTCGAACAACCTTGCCGCCCAGGCCGGCGTCGCCGGTCGAGAGTTCTTCCTGTATACGCCGCAGTCCGGCAGCGGCTGGTGGGGCACCGACGGCAACCTGCGAACGGCCGCCAAGGCGGTCGCGGAAATATCGGTGCAGTACAACATCGATCCCGGCAAGCTGTACGTGACCGGGCTTTCCTCGGGCGGCGGCGGCACGATCGGGATCATGGCGACCCCGCAGGTTGCGGACCTGTTTTCGGCGTACGTGCCGTTGTCCCCGTCGATCGATTTGCCCGCATCGCAGGCGGCGGCCAACGTGAACAAGCCGGTTTGGCTTTACGCCGCGCGAAATGACGGCACGTACACCGGCTTCGCCCGCGCGACGATCAATACCCTTCGCAACGCGCAGGGGCTTGGCAGCGCGACGTTTCCGCTCAACAACAATCCGAGCAATCCGAATTACAACAATGGCTCTCCATACTACTCCGACGGCTCGACGTTCTACAGTCACAACGCGGCGCGGTACAGCGAATACCAGACCGGCGGGCACTCGAGCGCCACGTGGGGCCGCGCCTACAACGAGCCGCAGTTGTACGAGTGGTTGTTCGCCCAGACCAACGGCGCATCGACCCTGGCGAGCGGCCGCAGCATCCTGATCGATTTTTCGGACGCCTCCGGAGAATCCAATGCGGACAGCCAGGGCCGTCGCTGGAACACCGCCGGATCGTCCTGGTACTGGAATGACTACAACGTGGTGGGCGTCTCCGTCGGTTTTGCCCGTGACGACACCGGCCAGCGCACCGGGACGCACGTTCGCGTGGCCAATACGTTCGCGTCCGATTCCAACACGTCGCCCGCATCGGTTCCCGCGGGGAGCCCGCTGTTCGACGCCGCCGCCGCGGGGGATTACTGGGCGGCAGGGCGATGGGACTGGAACCCGAACAATCCGACGCCCTCCAGGCTCATCATCGATGGCCTGGCGCCGGGCGAAAAGTACGACCTGTCAATTTTCGCTTCCATCGCCGGCAACGATGGCGGCAGGCAGTATTTCGGGAGCTATCTCGTTCAGGACGCCACAGGCAGGCACGAGATCATCTTCAACGCCGCCGACAACCTGAATCAGCTTGTGTCCGGTCCGGCGTTTCAGAATCTGGTTGCCAACGCCAATGGCGAGTTGACGTTGACCATGATGCCGGTCAACGGCTCTCGTTACGCCATCATCAATACGCTGACGCTGACCGCGGTTCCCGAGCCGGCTTTCCTGGGCCTCGTCGGGCTGGGCGCGACAGGTCTTATCGCCCGCCGGCGTCGGGCATCGGTGTGTGACTAAGTCGCGTTTCACGAGGAGTTCGATTGAATGCGCCTGAACTGTGGGCTTCCCGCCACTCTGAGTTTAGCGACATGCGGGCGGCCATGGCGGCGCCAGTGATAAGTGGCTGAAAGTGACATGTTTTCGACGTCGGCTCAGTCGGTTTCCGGCTGCTCGGTTTCGCTGGGCCAACATTCATATCCCTTTTTTTCTTGGAGGAAGAAGATGACTCGTATTTTCTCTCGATCTGTTCTCGGGGCAATCATCGGCTGCGGCGCGCTGCTGGCATCGGGAACTCAGGCCGCGGTCATTACCGATTCTTTTGCCAGCACGGGCCCGCTGGTGGGCAAGGCGCCGACGACGCCGCAAACGTCGGGGGATGTGTGGGGCTACACCTCTACGCTCACGCACTTCACCGTCAACACCGCCGGCACGCTGACGGTGGACGGCAGCGGCGCCCGCATGGCGACGCTGCCGTTTACGCCTGCTACGGGCAATGTTTACCGGCTTTCGGCGGACGTCCAGACGCTGAGTGGAAATTGGCTGGCGCTGGGTTACAAGACGACGGGCAGCGCGAGCGACGGAGCGCCGAGCTCGAGTGGCCAAGGGGCGGCCCCGTGGGCACTGCTCACGCCTTCCGGTGGCGTCCAGGCGTTCGGGGGAGCAGGAACAGGATCGCAGTTCCTCAACGGCTACATCGCGCCGGGCGGCGGATCGATCTTTCATAACATCGCGTTGGAACTGGACACGACGGGCGCGCAATGGAAAACGACGATTCTAGTCGACGGAGTCGTCGCCTCCGCTGGGGCCTTCACCGGAACCCACACTTACGCGACGAACCCGGCCATCACGGGGATCTTCATCGGCAACGGTGCCGTTCACACTGTCACCCAGGTCAACAGCGCAGGTTCTGTGAAGAACCTGCAGTTGGTCGTCGTTCCGGAACCCGCCACCCTCGGGCTTGTTGGCGTTGCGGCTGCGGGCGCATTGCGTCGTCGTCGTCGTCGTCGTACACAAAAAGAAGGATAGCGCGCGGGCCGCATCCGCTTTAAATCACATCTGATTTTTATGCATTTTGTTACTTCCTTTATGAGGAGAGGAAACCATGCGTCATCTGTCTTGTGTTCTGGTGTCGGCTGCCACACTTAGCGCGTTCTCCGCCACCACGGAATCGGCGACTCTGAAATTTGATTTCGGGAGCGACCTGGTCCAGACGACCGGTTTGAACTACAACAATTTCCGTTCGGCCGCTTCCACCAACAATCTGAATGATCCGGCGCAGATCGTGATGAGCATACCGAACGCCGTCGATTTCATTACCGGCCTGCCGACGAACGTCTCGGCTTCGTTCCCGACCGCGCCGCCCACGACGACGGGACCGAACCTGATCTTCACGCCCGGGAACAACAACGGCGGTGGATCGACCTCGCCGACCGGCGATGCGGCTGCCTATTTTGCCACGACCGCCACGTCCGACAGTTGGTTTGGTTCGATCAACTTTGGCAGGTATCCCAACAACGGCGGGGATATCATGCCCTTCGATCATGCCCAGCTCACTTTCGGCGGACTCGATCCCTCGGGTAACACGACCTATGACTTCGTCATTTTCGGATCTCGGACAGGCGTGGGCGACAACCGCCAGACGCGGTATTCGCTCACGGGCAATGCCGCGGCGGTCGTCGCGGACCTGAATGTGTCCAACAACAACAGCGAGGTTGTGAAGGTCGACGGCATCATCCCGAACTTGAACGGGGAAATCGTGCTGGACGTGACCGCCGGGCCGGCCAATGACAACGGCAACAAGTTCTTTTATCTGAACGCCCTGCAATTGACGTCGGTTCCCGAGCCGGCTTCTTTGGGCCTTATCGGGCTGGGCGCGCTGGGTCTTGTCCGCCGTTCTCGCCAGCGTCGGGCATAAAGGGGTTGCGATTGATCCGCCGCGTTCATGCTGAGGTTTCATTTGATGCGCCTGAGTCGTTGGATGTTCGTCGTGGCGATTTTGTCTTGTGTCGCATTCGTCCGTGCGGACGTGCGGATGCCGGCGATCTTTGGCGATCACATGGTGCTGCAGCGGGACACCTCGGTGCCCGTTTGGGGCTGGGCTGATCCTGGCGAGCGCGTAACGGTGGCAATCGATGATGATGTGAAGGCCACCACCACCGCCATCTCCGATGGCCGGTGGTGGGTGCGCCTCGACGCCTTGAACGTCGGCGATGTGCCGATCCGGCTGAGGATCTCGGGGAAGAACACCGTTGAGTTTTCCGACGTTCTCGTTGGCGATGTCTGGTTGTGTTCGGGCCAGTCCAACATGGCCTTTCCGCTGCGTCACGCGCACGACGCTGCTGATGCGATCCCCAACGCGAACCACCCGAGGATTCGGTTGTTCACCGTCAAGCCTCTGGTTGCATTTGAACCGCAGCAGGACTGCACGGGCAAATGGATGGTTTGCACGCCTGAGACGGCGAAGGAATTCTCGGCGGCAGGGTATTTCTTCGGACGGGAATTGAACCAGAACCTCGACGTCCCCATCGGTCTGATCGGGTCCTACGTCAACGGCAGCCCCGCCGAGGCGTGGGTCAGCCTGCCGGGCCTGCGGAACGATCCGTCGCTCGTCCGATTCGCTGAAATATTCGAGAAGATCGTCGATTACAAGGGGAAGTACCCCACCGAAATACTCCCGCGCTGGCAGCGCGAACACGACGCCTGGGAAAGGGAAGTGGAGAAGCCGTACCAGGCCGACCTGAAGGCGTGGAACGTATCGGCCGAGAAAGCGAAGGCCGACGGGCAGCCCGAACCACCCAAGCCGCAGTTAGCCCGGCCCGAGCCGGCCAGACCCCGAGCGCCGGACAATTCCATTTACACCCCGAGCGCCCTGAACAACGGAATGATCGCGCCCGTCGTGCCCTATGGGATCAAGGGCGTCATCTGGTATCAAGGCGAAAGCAACGCCGGCGAAGGGGGGCTTTATCGCACGTTATTTCCGGCATTGATCGCGGATTGGCGAAAGAGCTGGGGCCAGGGAGACTTCCCGTTCCTCTATGTGCAACTGGCCAATTTCCAGGCCCGCGCGGACCAACCTACCGACACCCACTGGGCCGGTCTGCGTGAGGCCCAGGCCATGGCCCTGTCGATGCCCAACACCGCCCAAGTGGTCAGCATCGACTTGGGCGAAGAGAAGGAAATCCACCCGGCCAATAAGCGGGACGTCGGCCATCGCTTGGCGCTGGCGGCCAGGCATGTCGCCTATGGCCAGGACTTGGTTTATTCCGGACCCGTCTATGAAAGCATGAGCGTCGAAGGTGGCGTCGTCCGCCTGCGTTTCAGTCACGTCGGCGGCGGACTTACGATCGCTGCCGGGCCGACGACCCAGCCGCACGCAACGCCGCCGGCCCCGCCCACCGCCCTGAAGGGATTCGCAATCGCAGGCGCCGATCGGAAATTTGTCTGGGCGAACGCGCGGATCGACGGCGACACCGTCCTGGTTTGGAACGACCAGGTGAAACAGCCCGTATCCGTGCGCTATGGTTGGGCGAACAATCCTGAAGTCAATTTATACAACCGCGAGGGCCTTCCCGCCTCGCCGTTCAGGACCGACGGTCCAGGCCGCGCTTCCGCCGGTCGATAAACGATAATTTGTCCGTCGCGCGGCCGGCCGTTCGTTCCGGGTCGAATGTGCGGACCTGACGCAAAGACGCACGAGATTGTCGCAGCGTTTCGCTCGTTCCCCGGCGGATGGGGGAGTAGTGTTCATCCTGCCTGAACGCAATATCGCTCGACCATCGGGCGCCGTTGCCAGGCATCACGCCTTTTTTGTTCGGAGGTACGTACGATGGATCGCAGGCAGCTTTTCCGTGTCAGCAGGGGCGTGCTCGTCGTTGGTTGTGTGGGATTGGCTGCGCACGCCCGCGCAGACCAGCCGGCTTCCGATGTCACCAGTTGGGTGCCCACCGCCGGCGGAGCTTATGCTTGGAACAACAACGCCAACTGGACCGGAAGTTTCCCCAACTCAGCCGGCGCGACAGCGAAGTTGAGCCTCGACATCGTCAACGATCAGACGATCAACCTGAATCAGAACGTCACCCTCGACAGGATGGACATCGGCGACACGGTGACGACCGGGCGGGCGTTCAACATCGCCGGCGGGCCCGGCTCGAACACGCTCACGTTTCAAAGCGCGCTTCCCGGCGGCGTGACAAGCATCAACAGTGACACCGTCGCCGTGTCCGGCACCGCGCTGAACATTACCGGCAACGTGAAGCTGGGCGGAACGTCGTCCATGAACCTCAACCTGAACGGCGCGAACAACTACGGCGCGAAGTTCGCGACGCTGGACCTGAACGGAAACAACCTTGCCCTGAAGACGGGCAACAACATGATCACGTTCAATCCCGGAACCGTTACCGGCAACGGAAACATCATTGTGAACGCCGGAGGCATCACGAGTCCCGATTCCAGCACCTCCGGCGGAATGGTTTTGACGCAGAACATGCCGGGTTTCACCGGCTCGATCAAGGTAAACAACGGCCGCGTTTCGCTGGTGAACGGCAAGCTGCCTAATGCCGCGACCCTCGAAGTGACAGGCGCGTTCACCCCAAACGACAGGTATCCCAAGGGTGGCCGGCTGGAAATCGGCGATGCCGGGACGGTGTTCACTTCGCTCCCCGACCGCCTGCCGCACGACGGCGCGATCGTCATCAATGGCGGGGGATATTTCACCTATTGGGGCGCCGGCCTCCATTCGTCCCTGGCCGGTCAACATGTCGAGGAGCAGGTGCGCCAGATCCGCTTCAATCCCGGAATGTCGGAAATCCGGATGCTGAACGGAAACAACGTCAGCGCCACGACAACCCTCCTCGCCACCGATCCAACCCATGCGCTCGTGCGGGAAAAGGGCGCCACCGTCATGATCGGCGGAGACGACATGCGCAGCGCGGGCCACCTGTACCAGAACGCGATGGGCGTGGCGGAGTTCCTCAAGTTCAACAGCGGGGTCGCCAGCCAGATGATCGGCGGAGGCGGGGGGCCGGGGTCGAACAACATCAGCATCATCCCCTGGATCACCGTCGGAACTCTATATCATCCCAGCCAGGGCGGACTGGCCACCTACGATCCCATCAACGGCGTTCGATGCCTGTTGCTCAGCGAGTATTACACCGGCACGGTGTTGGGCGCCCCTCCGGACGTCAACGTCCGCGATTCCAGCATCAACCTCGGGGCCAACAAGACACAGACGATCAATTCCTGGCGAACCGGATCGTGGACCAATACCGACATCGGCCCGGGAAGCGCGCTCACGGTCACCAGCGGCGCGATCATGTTCGCTGGCGGCGGGGTTGGGTCCAACGGGTCGATCGGAAATGGCAATCCCGCCAATGCCGGCACGCTGAACTTCGGGGCCGCCGAAGGGATCATCTGGTCTGACTGGGGCAACGCCGGGGCGAACACCATCGGCTCTCGCATCGCCGGCAGCGGCGGCCTGACGAAGGCCGGAACCAACCTCCTGATTCTAAAAGGCGCTAACACATATACCGGAAAGACAACCGTTGGCGCCGGCATCCTGCAGGTCGGCGACGGCGCGCTCACGACCTCGCGCTTGGGGAAAGGCGACGTGCAGGTGACGCCAGGCGCGACGTTGCGCATCAGGAGGAACGTCGCGAATGGCATCGACGACGGCGCCGCCGTGTATCTCGACTCTTCCGGAGACGTGTGGTTCTCGACGATGTCCCTCGATGCCGGGATCAACGAAAGGGTGGGGGCGTTGCGGCTAGGCGGCGTGGCGATGCCCGCCGGCACGTATGGCAGTTCCGCCAGCAACGCGATGTTCAAGCGGGACGACTATTTCACGGGCGCCGGCATGTTGACGGTGGTCCCCGAGTCCGCATCTGCTGCCACGCTGCTGGGCGCGGGCTTCCTGTTCGCGTCTCGCAGGTGGCGTACTTCCACGGCCATCCCTGCCGCAATCGGACACTATGGATTTCCTTCAGATTCCCCACGCAAAGGTGCAAAATGAAAAGACAGACGAGACATGCGATGCCGATGATCCTCGCCGCCGTGATCATGATGATGGCGGCCACGGTGACAAGGGCGGCAGAGCCGGCATTGAATATCCTGGTGTACGGCAACAGCTTCATGAACGGCACCAACGTTCCGGAGGTGTTTTCGTGCGTGGCCCGGGCCGACGCCAAGACGCAGCCGAACATCATCAACGCCTCGGTGAACAGCCAGGCCCTGTCGTTTCATATCGCCGTCCAGAACAGTAATGTTCCCGTTTCGCCCAACACCACCGTCAAGCACTGGATCAACGACAGCACGCTCAACAAGAACGCGACCGGAAAATGGGATTACGTCGTCTTGCAGGAGTTCTCGACCAAGCCGACGGACATCGCCTACGCCAACCAGGGCAACCCGACGGCGTTCAAGAACGACGCGCTGACGCTCTACAACCTGGTGCGGGCGGATAGCCCCGGCGTCAAGCCGGTTCTGTTCGAAACCTGGGCGCGGGCGCCGGGAAGCGATTGGGAGCTTCGGATGTTCTACCCCTCGCTGGTCCCCTCAACGGGGGCAACGCCGGCACAGTACCGCGCTGCTTCGAACAAGATGCAGGAGGAACTGCGCACGTACTACACGCAAGCACAGGCATTTCTCGGCGGCGCGCAGGAGTGTCTCCTGGCGCCCGTCGGCGACGCGTTCCAGGCGATGAATTTCGACACCTCGCTGTACAACCCCGACAATTATCACGAGTCCGGCAAGGGCGCGGTGCTCGGCGCCTTGATTCTCTACCGGACGATTTACAAGGAGTCCGTGTCGGACATCCCCTACAGCCAGATGAACGGGTTCATGAACCAGAAACTAGGCGGGTTGCCTAACTACGGAATTCCCAACGCGGCCGCGTGGCAGTCGATGACAGCGTTCGTGGACGCGACGGTTCCAGTGCCCGAGCCGGCGTGCGTGGCATTGATGGGACTGGCTGGCGTCGTGGCTTTGCGCCGGCGCTAACGCGCGTGCGTGGCACACAATGGCTTCGGGATTCGCAGGACAAAATGGACGCCGACCCTGCCCAGTTCCGGTTCGCACGGGCCTTGTTTTTAGCTTGTTGGCATCTGCCGACGTGCAGCCGAGCGGCGGGACGAAAAACGTGAGGAATAATGTCGCAAACTCACACGCTTTTGACGCTCGTTTCAATGCGATGTCTCCCTAGGAAAGGGTAGAATTCGTTCATCAGTTCAGTATCAACCGCCCCTGCGCGTTGCCGTTTCGAGATTCTCCGAGAAGCCGCGCGGGGTATCACTTCGGCTTGGAGGAGTTATGAATTGTAGGGTGCTTTCCTAAATGATTTGGTGTCGTCTCCGGTTGTGCATTGTTGGCAATTGCGGCCCAGACCAGGCGGCTGCCATCATTTCTCCGATAGTTTCACGGGATTTGGCGAGGGTTTAAACGGCCATACGCCGTCCGTAGATGATAAGGCTTGGATGGCCAATCCAAACGCTTCGCAGAATATCGAGATGAGGTGATGTGGTAGTCGGCAGTCGCGTGTTTGCCGATGGTTTTGTCCTGCCGGATCGGCCTCATGACGCAAACGCTCAGATCCAGAACATTGACGTAGATCGGTAAGACACACACGTCGGCGTCACGGTGTTGCGCTGTTTCGGTGTGCCCAACAGAGAGTCGTTTAAACGTATTTGCATATTCAGCCTTTGGACCCTTGGAATTGGAGTGCCTTCATGTTTGGTTCAATGCAATCACAGCGACAGGTGGAAACAAGATGTGGACGCCAGGCTCGACCGTCTATAGCGCGGGTCGCCGGCTTCACGCTGATCGAACTGCTGGTGGTAATCGGCATCATTGCGATCTTGGTTTCGCTGCTGTTGCCAGCGCTTCAGAAAGCGCGGAACTCGGCGAAGCTCGTGGCGTGCACGAGCAATCTACGTCAGATAGGCATGGGGTTCCAGTTGTACGCCCAACACAACCGCGGTTGGTGGCCGGTGAGCAGGACCGGAACTGTCACCAACTGGTTCAACGATGCGACGTACGGCACGGGGTTCAACGAAGGGCCGGGACTCGAGATGATGCTCGCGCAGTACACCGGCGCGAAGGCGGACGTGACCTCCACCGGCCCCGGCGCGAAGTACGTCGCGGGCGGGATTTGGCTGTGTCCGGCCTCGACGATGAGGAAGGTGGCCAGCTCCGATCCGAACTGGTTGACCCGATACTCCAGCGACATCGCCGGCGAGAACGCGAAGGGGAACGGGTATGCCGGTCTGCTTTACCATTGGTGGTACGAGCCGTCGGCCTACCCCACAGAGGGCGGTCGGCCGGCGGTGAGTGTGGCGAACAAAGCGATGAATACGGGGCAGTCTCCTTGGCGGGCGATGAAGCACTTCCCCAGGCAGTATCACGCGCAGGTTCCGGTGCACTTCTGCAGCAAGCGAGGTTCGACGGCGGAGGCGCACGCCTGGGTTCGCCAGGAAAGCTGGCATTTTCCGAACGGCCGGCCGACCGCGTTCCTGGATGGGCACGTCGCGGTGCTGAGGAACAGGCTCCATCAGGGCAACTTCAGTAATGTCTTCGTCGCAAACCCTCCTGCGAGCATCCACGCCTACATTCGGCCGTACAGCGACGCGACCTGGTTGTGGGAGGCCAATCCGTTTGCCCTGTCGGAGTATTGATGGAATCGGAATCGCGAGTAAGGGGACGCGTTGTGAAGCGCGCGTTCGTGTCGTAGCAGGACTGGAAGTGGTACTCAAAGGAGTCGTCATGGGTATGTGTGAGTGGCGTTTGTTTTCCCGTAGCGGTTTGGCGCTGGCGGCGGCGATGGCGTGCATGAGCGGTGAGGTTTGCGCGGCGGACGCACAGCAGTTGTTAGGGTTGGAACTCAAGGGGACCAATCCCACCGAACCCGGCGCGCCGCTCTCGGCGGAACTGGTGCTGAGCAACACGGCGGACGGTGCGCGAGAGGTGGTGGTGAACGTATCGGTCCAGCGTGATTCCGCGTTGTATTCGTACGCGCTTCCGGACCTGAAGTGGGGCACCGATCATGCGGCCGGGGCGCTCAGTTGGACCGAAGTGGAGGGAAAGAAGATCGAGGCCCGCGCGCTGACCGACGGCGACCACTCCACCAGCGCTAAATCGATCTACGAGCCGGGGCGCTTCACCGAAGGCGCGCAGTTCATCGACCTGGGCGTGGAACGCAAGATCGCGCACCTTCGCTTCACCGCCGACGACGCCCACCGCTACTTCAAGGTGGACATCTCCGCGTCGACTGACGGGCAGAACTACCGGCCGATCGACGGGCTGCAAGGCCTGAACTGGCACAACAAATGGGGCACGAACGACGTGCCGCTCGCCGCGCCGGTCCAGGCGCGATATCTGAAGCTCCGCTACCACAACGACGGCAAGACGCTCGACGTCATCCGCACGGTGGCGACGCTATCGGTCTACGACGGGCTGGAGGACGAGACGTGGGCGATCCCGAGCGTAGGCAAGACGCTCGCGTCATTCCGCGAGGAGAAGCGGATCCCGGCGGGCGAGTCGCTGACGATCCCGCTGAGCCGGCTTGAGGCGCTCACCCCGGGCAGCTATTACGTCGCCGCCCGCGTCGAGAGCGACGGCAAGGCGCAACTGGTGCAGAAGCACTATTTTGTCCGCCCTCCGGAGACCGTGAAGCCGTCGCCGGAATCGCGGTTCGGGCTGAACGCCGGCGGGTCAGATTTCACCGACGAACACCGCCGCATGGGCATCGGCTGGATCCGCTTTGAGAACATGAAGTGGCCATTCCTCTCGCCCGCGCCCGGCGTGTACAAGTATGACGGGACGGTCGAGCCGTGGAAGTTCAACATTGACAAAGTCTTGAAGAAGAACGTCGACGCGGGCATCAGCATCGTGCCGTACCTGTTCATGAGCCCAACCTACCTCGGTAAGGGCTGGACGCATCCGCCGAGCGACCTGACGAAGTTCGACGAGTTCGCCTTCCAGACCGCCGCTCGCTACGGGAGCGTGAAGCATCCGCCAGAGGTGCTGAAGACGGACGACAAGCTCAGCGGGCTGGGCTATATCCACGTCTACGAACTGTGGAACGAGCCGAACCTCGACCACCCGGACTGGGGCCACTGGAAGGGCCCGATCGCCGACTACTACAAGATGTTTCGCATCGGCGCCGCGGCGATCAAACGCGCTGACCCATCGGCGCTGGTCTGCAACGGCGGGTACGCGGGCATGGGCCTCGATCCGGTCGACCAACTCCGCGCGTTCAAGTACGAAGATGGCAAATCACCGCTGGACTTCGTCGACGTCTTGAGCGTTCACCACTACACGGGCAAGACCGCGCCGGAGCTGGCGACGGTCAACACCAATATCGATCGCGAAGGCAACGCCAACGGCAGGCGAAGTTTCGAAGACGACCTTCGCACCCTGGTGAACTGGCGTGACGAGCATAAGCCCGGCATGCCGATCTGGATGACCGAGACGGGGTACGACAGCGCCGGCCTGGCCGGTTCGTCGGAGCGCATCCAGGCCGCGTGGCTACCGCGCGACGTGATGCTCATGCTTGCGGCCGGCGTGGACAAGGTGATGGTCTACCGCGAGCGCGGTTCCAAGCCCGAACTATGGGGCGGGGCGGGCGTGTTCCGCGAAGATAATTCGTACAAGCCATCGTGGTTTACCTATGCGACTCTGGTTCGCCAGCTTCACGGCGCGACCGAAGGCAAGCGTCTTCCGAATCCCGACCCGAACGTCCGCGTCTACCGCTGGCAGTGCGGAGATCGGGTGGTGATCGTCGCTTGGGCGGTCGAAGGGGAGGGCAAACTGGGCGTCAATCTCGGCAGCGGCACGGTGACCGACTCATTCGGCGACGGCCAGCAGGCGGAGATCGGCGAAGACCTGCCGCTGTCGATCTTCCCGGTCTACATCACCAACTTTACCGGCGCGGCGACGGTCGATTCGCTGTACGCCCAGGCGAGGGAGCAGGAGCAGGTCGCGAACGATCTGCGGCAGCGTCAATCCAGGCTGCGGGCCTACCTGTTCGACTTCGGAAACGCCGAAAAATCGGGTTCGGTCGAGATCGGGAACGAACGGTTCTGCACGCCGGTGGTCGCGTCGCACACGTGGAGCGAGGAACGCGGCTACGGCTTTTATCCCAAGCCCGGCATGCAGGATGAAACCCACGGCTGGGTGGCCGACAAGATGGACCGGGATTTCACCCGCATGGGTCCCGGGATCAGCTTCCGCCTTCGTGCTGAGCCGGGCAAGTATCGCCTGTGCTTCCGTGCCGTGCCATTCAACAAGGCCGGCGAGATGACCATCCGCGGCGCGGCCGGCGGGATGAGGACGATCCAGTTGCCGCCGCGCGACATCATTGAGATGGATATTGATGTCGGCAACGAAGATCTGCTTTTCGACGTCAAGCAGTACACCGATCTGGCGTGGCTGACGCTGGTCGAGAAGTAGTAAAACGCTGACCTTGCGAAAACGCACGCCCCCGCGCCGTGAGCCGGCGCGGGGCGCGTCGTTTTGCGGTTGCGTTACGCGCGCGCTCCGCGGCGGGTTTTACCGCCGGCAAAAGTGGGAGCCGGCGCGGGCCACGTCGATTGGTGGTGACAGCCAACTCAATTTTCTTTCACCAATTGATGCACCCACTTCGGCGCGATCGGTTCGCCCCTGGTGCCTTCGGCCTTGCCGGTTTCGAGCAGGGAGAGGATGGCGGTCATGAAGGCGGGGAGATCGTCGGGAGTGCGGGCGGTGATGATCGGGCCATCGACGACGCAGGCCTCGTCCACCCAGTTGCCGCCGGCGTTGAGGACGTCGTTGACGATGCTCATGTAGCTGGTGCAGCGGCGGCCCCTGAGCGCCTTGGTCGAACACATCAGCCATGGCCCGTGACAGATCGCCGCCATCGGAATGCCGGCCTTGTCGGCATCGCGGGCGAGGCGAACCATGTGCTCGCTGCGCCGCATGTGGTCCGGCGACGTGCCGCCGGGGATGACCAGGAGCTGGTAATCCTCGATCTTCACGTCCGCCGCTGAAAGCTCGGCCTTTTGCGGATAGCCGTGCTTGCCGACGTACGTCTCGCCTGCCTTCGGCCCAACGACGTCTACCGTGTGGCCGGCCTCTTTCAGTCGATATTTGGGGTACTGGAGTTCGAGGTCTTCGTAGATCTTTTCAACGAGGATTGCAATGCGTGCCATAATCATTCCGCCTTCGATTTAAGGAGCTTTCCATCTTATGCCACACACGGCGACAGAGGAAAATAAGTCGCCGAGTTTCGTTGCGAGGGGGATACCGAAAATTATTTTTGAAAAATTTTGACCGAAAATCGCGATGGCGCTGCGCGTTTGTCACGACAAACGCGCAGCGCGT
>JBBCIV010000108.1:0-7096 GCA_037189665.1 Phycisphaerae bacterium
CCTGCGTCGCCCATTGGTTTTCTGATTGTCTCGAATGGGCGACGCAGGCGTCGCAGCTACAACAAAAAGCGCATCGCTATAAACAACTTCTTTCAGATGCGTTTACGCCTTGATCGTCTTCACGAATTTCGCGAAGCCCAGCGCCTGTTTTTTCAGGCGTTCGTCGATGGCGGGGTCGGTGAGGTTGCCGGCGTCGTCGAGTTTGCCGGTGATGCCGGGGATGAAGACGCGGTCGGGGTAGACGTGCGCATTGCGGTAGCCGAAGAGGTGCTGGAGCTGCTCCACCGGCCGGATCGCGCCCCAGATGCCGGCGGCCTCGCCGGTGAAGGCGACGGGCTTGGCCTCAAAGCTTTCGGGGAACTTCAGCATGTCGATGAAGTACTTCAGCACGCCGGGGAACCCGCCGTTGTACTCCGGCGTGACGAGGTGCAGGCCGGCGGCATCGAGGATGCGCTGCTGCACCGCAAGCCACGACTCGGGCTTCTTCGCGTAGCTCGACGGATCGAAGATCTCCCTCGGCATCTCCGACAGCGAGTAGATCTCCGCCGCCTCGCCCGCGGCGGCGTAGTGGGCCTTGAGGATCTTGGAGACCTTCAGCGCGTTGGCGCCGGGACGGTTCGTGCCGGAGATGATCAGGATCATGTTCGTGTGCCTTTCCACTGGTTGGCCGCAACGCAACGCAAAGCGGAGCGGAGCGTCCTTCGGATGATGACGAATAACGCGCGATTCTCCACAGGATAGGCGACGACGCCAGCCCGACGCTACTCCTGTTCGCCCAGGCGCTGGCGGATCGCCAGTTGCGGCTTGGAGAAGGGCAGGCCTTCCATCTCCGAAAGGCTCGCCCAGCGTCGTGGTGGATCGGCATCGGCGGCGCGGCGCGCCCTCACCCGGCCGCGGTAGGCGTCGAACCGGTATTGACGGTGCGTGAGCGTGTGATGCACGGTGATGAGCGGCTCCAGCTCAGCGGGGGTGTAGCCGCTGGCGTGTCGGATGTCGGCGGGAGTTATCATATCAGTTGTCGCCTCAACTGATATGAATTGCCACATCCCGGCCCATCGGCCGGCGGGGGGACGTTGCTCGATGAGGTATCTCCCGTCCTCCCGCTGCAGGCAGAACACCCACCGTCGCTCGGCCTTGAGCGCTTTGGCAGGCTTGGCGGGGGGGATGCGGTCCTGGATGCCCCGCGCGTGCGCCTGGCAGACCGACTGGACCGGGCAGATGAGGCACGAGGGGCGTTTGGGCGTGCAAACCGTGGCGCCCAGTTCCATCATCGCCTGGTTGAAATCGCCGGTGCGACGATCCGGCAGCAGCGCTTCGGCGCGGGTCCAGAGATGGAGTTGGACGGCCTTCTCGCGCGGGTCCTTCTCGATCGCATCGATCCGGCACAGCACGCGGACGACGTTGCCGTCGACGATCGGCGCGCGCGTGTCGTACGCGATCGAAGCGACCGCGCCGGCGGTGTATCGGCCGACGCCGGGAAGGGTGAGCAGGTCGTCCACCGTGCGCGGGACGACGCCGTCAAAGCGATCGACGATCGCCAGGGCGGCCTTTAAGAGGTTGCGTGCGCGGGAGTAATAGCCGAGTCCCTGCCACAGCCGCAGCACCTGCTGCTCGTCGGCGCGGGCGAGGTCGTGAACGGTAGGAAAAGCCCCGGTGAACCGGTGGAAGTACGGGACGACGGTGGACACCTGCGTCTGCTGGAGCATGGCTTCGGACAGCAGGACGTGATAGGGGTTCGGCGCCTGGCCGAGGCGCGCTCGCCAGGGCAGGTCGCGGCGGTGGGCGTCGAACCACTTGAGCAATGGCGGGGCGAAGGTGATGGAGGTGGCGGTCACGGGTTGAAATTATACTTGTTAATTCGGCGAGAAGTGTTCACCGTGACAACCGAAGGGATGGGGAGGGACGGCCGAGGGATCGGCCGGTGGAGCGAGGCGTTCACCTGGCGAACTGGCTGGACACGTCACGGAGGCCAACATGCGAGCACCTGCGGTCAATGATTACGTTCGGCTGATTCGGGATGTGCCCGAGTTGTCGCTTTCCCGCGGCGACGTCGGCATCATCCGCAGCCAGTGGTTCGCGCCCGAGATCGCGTACGAAGTCGAGTTCCACCACGTCGGCCTCGACGAGCCCACCCGCGCCCTGTTGATGGCGGACCAGATCGTCGTTGAGGATGGCCCGATCTTCGACCACCGCACCGCATCCGAAACGCACGCCGAGGTTTGATCGTCGGGCTTGCGAAAGCGTCAGCCCGGCGGTTCGTCGGTCGCGGTCTGGCTTGCGGGGGCGGGCACCAGCGTGGAGGGCTTGGGCGTTTCCAGCCGGAACGATTCGATGAAAGGGGTTAACGAGTCTTCGCTGAACCGATGCGGTTTGCCGAGCGTGAAGAGGTACCATTGGCCGTCGATGTCGGCGTAGATCTGGATGTTCTGCTCGAGTTTCCGCCGCCGTTCGATGCGCCACGCGGGCCTGCCTTGGAAGGCGGTTTCGACGGCGCCCTTCTGCTTCAGGTTTTCCACCTTCTCCGGGCGGTTCAACTGTGAGACCGCGAACGAAGAGGGCGCGCCCTTGAGCCTCTCATCGACGAATGAGAATGCGTTGGTGGCGGTTTCCTCCCGATTGCGAAAGTAGGTCTGGGTGGACCAGTTGTCAGGCTTGATGATGGAGAAGCCGGCGTCGTGGGTGACTCGATTCGCCTCGCGCGGCTTTCCGAACGGCGGCTGCAGGCCGACGTAGACCACGATGCACACCACTACCGCCGCCACGAGCAGCACACCGAGGGTTTTGGCAAAACCGCCGTGTTTCATGAGCGTCGACTCTCTACGGGTTGAAGGCAAAGAGGGTTGTCGGCGCGGTCCCGGCGACCGCGCTCTCGTGATCCAGCAACCACCGCTTCCGCTCCAGCCCGCCGCCGTACCCGCGCAGTTCGCCTTGGGCGCCGATGACGCGATGGCAGGGGATGACGATGGCGCAGAAGTTCTGCCCGTTCGCCTGTGCCACCGCCCGCAACGCGGTGATCGGCCCGACGACGAGCGTCTGCTGCGCGTACGTTCGCGTCTCGGCGAAGGGGATCTGTTTCAATGCGTTCCAGACGCGGTGTTGGAATTCCGTGCCCGGCGGATTCAAGGGAAGGTCGAACGTCGTCCGAGCGCCCGCGAAGTACTCCAACACCTGTTCTCTTGCACGCTCCGCGTTCAACGCCGCGCCTCGACGCGAGTTTGCGTCGCGGTTGAACGATTCAACCCCCGCGTCAAGACCCGGCGCTAAACAGCGTTCGACGGCGCGATCGACGTCGCGCCGGTCGTGGAAGTCGATCAGGCGCACGCCGACGTCATCGGCGATGGCGCGCATCAGGCCGAGGGGGGTATCAAATTCGATCTCCGCAATGCTCATCACTGCAATTACTACTTCAACTCGGCCGTCGGAACCAACTGTACGGGCGCCGGGGGCCAGTCGAACGGGCCGGGCCACCAGCGGTTCATCCGGTAATAATACGTCGCGTCTCCCTGGTCGGGCACCACCAGGCCGCGCCAGCTTTGCTGCAATCCGCCGGCGTCGGGAAAGCTGACGGTGATGTCGTGCCTGCCCGGCGAAAGCTTCAGCGGCAATACATAGACGGTCCGGGGCGTCATTTCCCACTGGCGAACGTCCGCTTTGCTGCCGGCCTTCAACAACGCCCCGGTCGCGATCAGGCCGGCGACGATGGCGGCGTCCTGCATCTCGAAGTCGCCCTTGAGGCCCTTGTACGCCCCGTATCCCGCGCCGGCGGCGATCAGGCCGGTGCCGACGGTGGTCTTGACGGTGCGGATCGTATCGATGCTCTGCCAGCGTCGGTCCTGCGCCATGGCGACGGTGTCGATCGTGGGCTCGCCGATGCCGTCGACGCGGTACTCGAAGTGGTTCACGATCACCCGCGGCGCCGGCAGCCGGCCGGCGGTTTGCGGGGTGGGGGCGAAGCCGACGATCGCGCCGTCGTAGTCCGTCACCTTCTTCGGGCCGTAGCCGAAATCGACCACCAGCAGCACGTTGCTCTCGGCGTGCAGGCGCGCGTCGGCAAGCTGCGACAGCCGGGGGTTCAGCCGCCGGGCGTCGTCGAACGCCTGCTGCGCCAGGTCCTCGCGCCCCAGCTTGAGATGGCAACGGCCGAGCATCAGGTGGGCGAGCACGAACGTGCTCTCCTGCTCGGCGTAGCCCCCGTTCTCGTTCTCGTCCTTGTCGTCGGCGTAGTCGCGGAGCTTGAACAGCGCGTTCTCGAACGCGGCGCGGGCGTTGTCGTAGTCGTTCCGCATCATGTAGGTGAGCCCGAGGTAGAAGCTCGCCATCGCGCGCTCGTAGGGCTCGCCTTTCCAGATCTTCAGCTTCTCGTCGATCCACACCGCCGCCACCGCCCGCCCGCCGGAGTTGACGCCGCCGGCATTGATGACCTCCCAGGCGCGGAGGAACGCCGCCTCGGCCTCGTCCAGCTCGTAGGCGGTCAGCGACGCCGAGCCGAGCCGCAGGTTGTTCAGCACGTAGTTCTCGTCGGTCTTGCGGCTGAGCGGTTCCAGCTTCTGGATCGCGCGCGGGAAGTCGCCGTTGAAGTAGTCCTCCACCGCCCGGCCGCCCTCTTTCGCGGTCTTGTTCTGCTGGCAGCCGGTGAGGAGAAGGAGGGCGCCGCAGATGAACGCAGATGAACGCAGATGATGCAATGCAGAAACACGGGTTAAAAACCCGTGCCACGAAGAATGATTCTGACTTTTCGCCTTCGTCTTCATCTGCGGTTTCAACCCTAATCCAGAAAATCCCGAACGGCTTCCTTCTTGATCTCGTACGAGCCCGACCACAGCAGCGTTCGGTCCTGGATGTTGGTCAGCTCGAAGACGCACACGTAGAACTGCTCGCGGCGCTTGCGGTTTTCCTCGCCGAGGCTGGAGAAGATCGCGGTGAGGGCGTACTCGGGTTGGACGGTGTCGGGGTTGGGGCCGGCGTCGATGCCGCGCTCGTTGGCGCGGAGGTAGACGAACGCATCGCGGTTCATGATCCACGTGAACCGCTCGGGCGCGTGGCGGCCGAGCAGGGCGCGGACGCGTCCGGTGAAGGCGTTCGCCGCCCCGCGGGGGATGACTTCGGCGCGGAGGTTGTTCACCACCGGCGTCACCACCACCTTGAGCGGCCCCTTGCTCGCGAACGCGCCGTTCACCGCCGGATCGCTGCCGATCTTCGCGGCCATGTCGTCGGTCATCTTGACCAGGTCGATGCCGGATAGCGACGTCGACCGCCCGGTTTTCACCGCGCTCTGGCACGCAAGTCCGGCCAGGGCAAGCAGGCATACCAGCCATTTCATGCTTCCGCTCCCGCGCGAATGACTCACGTGCGCTCAGCTCAGCGGTTGGTCGCCACCTCGTAGATGTCGCCCCAGACGATCGTGCGATCGACCTTGGTGAGCGTGAAATCGACGAGGAAGTAGCTGGTCTCGCGGTTGGGCAATTCGGCGAGCTTGGCGGAGAGGAAGTAGTCGGGCTGCACGTTCTTGCTCGGCCCGCCGCCGACGCCACCTTGCCCGAAGCGGTCGCCGGTCTGCTCGAGTTCACGGGCGCGGAGCTCGTTGAACTTCTGGAGGTTCTCGATCAACTGCACCCGGCCCTGGCCGCTCTGGATGAGCCTGCTGCGCAGGCGGGTGAGGAACATGTCGAAGTTCTGCCGCTGTGTGACCGACAGGTTCTCGACACGATCGACGACGATGGTCCACTGCGTATGCGACGCGTTGAGCGCCGGCAGCGACAACAGCGACGCCGCCATCTTGTCGCTGGCGCCGATCACGTCCTTGCCCTGCAGCCCGCGGCCGTCGTCGGACAGCTCGTCCACGCCGGGGCGCACGCGACCCATCCGGTCGGTCTTCTTCGAACAGGCAAACCCGCCCATCGCAACGGCGAACGTCAATGCGAACGTCAAAACCAGTTTCACGGTCGTTCTCCTTCTTTCGATTCAATATCGGCAGGATACCCGCCGTACTCGATAGACACACGTGCGAACGGAAGGTTAACTCGCGGTTCAGGCGTCCCGCAGCCGCTTTTGATACTGTTTCATCAGCGAATCGCGGGTGACGATGCCGATCGTGCGGTTCGGGTCTGAGTCCAGGCCCACCGGCAGGGCCTCGATATCGTGCTGCACGAACTTCTCAAACAGGTCGGCCAGATTGTCGGTGTGGCGAACCGGGCGAACGTCCGTTCGCATCACTTCGCCGACCGTCAGCAGTGGGATCGCCTCGTCGTCCAGCAGCACCTGGCGAATCTCGGTGCCGGTGAGCAGGCCGGCGTAGTTGCCCTTCGGATCGGTGACGACGAAGTGAACGCGATTGGTCTCCGACGACAGGTCCAGCGCCCGGCGGATAGGGTCGGCGGCGCGGAGGGGGAGGATCGGCAGAAGGGGGAGTTGATCGATCGCGAACTTCCGCAGCACCGACATGTCCGCCGTCTCAGGGGCGAGCCCGCGTTGCCGAAGCGTGGTGGTGTAGACGCTGTCGGGGAAGATCAGACGCGCCATCCCGTGCGAGACGACGACGGTCAGCATCGCTGGCACGATCACGCCCGGGCTCTGCGTCAGCTCGAACACGATCAGGATCGACGCCAGCGGCGCGTGCACCACCGCCGCCAGCACCGCGCCCATGCCGACCAGCGCCATCGCTTCGGGCAGGGCGTTGCTGACGCCCATCGCGCGGAGGACGATGCCGACGAGCAACCCGCTGGTCGCGCCCAGCACCAGCGACGGCGCGATCACCCCGCCCGACCCGCCCGAGCACAGCGTCACCGCCGTGCCGATGAGCTTGAGCGCGATGAGGGCGATCAGCAGCGCGACGGTCATCGTCGTGTCGATGCCCATCGCGAACGTGCCCTGGAGGATTGACTGGATCACGCCGTACCCGTCGCTGTAGAACGCCGGCATGGGGTATTGTTCAAACGGGATCGGCTTGGGCTGGTGCAGCAGGTGGGAGAACGCGATCACGTAGAGGACGCCCATCAGCCCCAGGATTGCACCGCCGACCATCCGGCGGGCGGCGCCGAGGACTTTCAGCGGCGCAAACGCGCGTTCGCCGACGAGCATCAGCTTGGTCTGCATCACG
>JBBCIV010000109.1:0-32946 GCA_037189665.1 Phycisphaerae bacterium
CTCGACCACGCCGGCGATCTCGTTGCCCATGACGGCCGGCAACGGGTAACGGCGGATCACCCTGAGCTTGCCTTCCCTTGTCTTGAAGTCCACCGGGTTCAGGCCCGCCGCACGAACGCGAACCAAGACCTCCTTGCCCCCCGCTGAAGGCGCGGGGACATCGTCTCGAAGTTCAGTGGCCTCGGGTCCGCCGTACCGCGTCAGTAACAATGCTCGCATAGCGTTGGTGTCCGGGTTGGGTGGCACGGGTCAGCATACCGCGACCCGCGGCGGCCGGCTGACCTGCCTCCTCCGACGACACCAATGACTATTTTAACTTTCATTGGCTAACTTCAACTGCCGCCGGACGCAAAGGCAAAGCCCTAGAGGAAGACGACCTTCCGCCTGCGTTATGACAGCTTCGCCAAAATAGTCCCCATGTCCGCGGGACAGGATGGGCAGAACCGCACCCAAGTCGCTCCCAATTCACGCGCAAACGCTTCCTTGCCAGATACGCACGGCAGTCATAATGAAAGGTTGCGGCGCTCCCATGAACACTTCTGTATAAGGCGGGAGCCACAGAGACGGTTCAAAGTTCGGACAGTCGCCCCGATTTGACGAGACGGATAGCCCTTTGACCAACAGGGCAAAGGGCTTATTCATTGTGGAGACAATACTTACGCCTTCCAGTGCGAAGTTCAACATGACAATTTTCAGACAATTTCTCTTTTCCGCACATTCCGCCGTAAGCTATTTCTCTGACAGAGCTTGTGAGAGCTCAAAGTCTTGAAGGCCAGGTCGATCTACTCCTCGGGATTGCGATCTGTCGCACGTATGGTTTCGTTTTGCGTGCGCGCGTTTTTATTGCGCGCACGAATGATTTGAAGGCGCGGAAAGCCTTTCGCAAAGTACGGAGCGCACACGACAAAATTATACGCGAATAAGAGAAAGCGAGGAGCGCAAGACTTATATATCGCGCGAGCGTACCGTCCTGTCACGTTCGGCTATTCTTCACGTATTACCCCGAAGAGCTGCAACTGATCATAGTGACCTGCACGAAGGCTTGACGGGAAGTACGTCCGGATCTCGCCGACGAATGGCGTCCATCCGTTCAAGTTTGGATGGCACGAAGCGGTCGTTCGGAAACGCGTGGATGAGATGAAAAGGATTGGCCGGTGCGGGATCGGCGGCGGGTAAGCAGCAGGGCGCCGCACACGCCGACAATGCCTAATGACGCCGGCTCGGGCACCGAAGCTCTGATTACGTCCTCATAGGCGGTGCCGATGCGGATTTCGTCGGCCCACCCACTATAGGTGCCACTACCACGGAGGGTGACGTTCGAGCTGATTGGAAAAGTGCCCGAGAGCGAAACGCCGCCCGACGTCGGCACGACCGAAAGGTTCGGATCGAGCCAGATCGTGACCGTGTCGGCGTTGGGCGTGTCGGAAAAGTCCAGCCGGCCGACGACGAGATGCGTCGAAGTCGCGCCGGACGCGAAAGAGAGCGTCGAAGCCGATGTGCCGGAGTTGATCAACGCAGCCACCGTGGTGCCACCGGCATTCACCTGAAAACCGACCGGGGTCGTAAACGGGCTGGCGCCACTGACGAAACCAAACTGCATCTCGCCGGTTGTGGCGCCCCCTTTCTGGAACAGCGCCGAGAACCACAGGACGTCGCCGTTGTCCGTGTAACTGGTCGAATCCCAGGTCCGCAGGTTGGCGCGTACGCCGGTCGACGAACTGTTGCTGTTGTCGACGATAGAATTACCAGCCGTTGGCAGATCCGGGTAGTTCAAAGGCGCTGCCGGTGACGGGACGGCCAGCGGTGTGTTCGAGCCCGACGCCTGCCATGCGCCGGTGAAGCCGGTACCGCCGTTCTTATCGGTCAGGTTGCCACTGATATAGTCGAAGCCTTCGTAGACCAGCAGTGTCGCTGACGCGGGCGCTGCCATGGCAAACGCGACGCTGAGAGCAAAAGACGCAAGTCGGTATGGACGCATTCGAATCTCCTCCGATCGGGTTAATGAGTAAAAATACGATCGTGACGCCGTTACCATTTGCCGAAGGCAGACCACATGCCGTAGCTGACATCGCCGGCAGCGTTGAACGTGAGATAAAGGTTTTGCGTCGTGACGCCCGCGGCTGTCTGGTCCACGTAGGATTTCCAGACCTTCGTCGGAACCAGTCGCACTGAACGGTCGGCGTACAGCACGTTCACACCATCAGGATGCCCGGTCGCCGACGTTCGCCAGCCGGGCACACCGATGATGTCCGACACGATCGCGTTGCCTTTCAACTTCGACAGCGGATAAAAGGCCGATTTGGGAAAATCGGGAACGTCGCGTGTCCAGCGTGCCTGCGGGCTCGGCCGCAGGGTGTAACCGGTTCGCAGAAAGGTTCCGGTGCCCAGCATGGCTGCGGTCGCTTCTTCAGGGGTTCGATACCACTTGTTCCTTGGACCGTCGAACACGAACCGCTCGTCACGCTGAGACGGGCAGTACCAAACCCTCGGCTGATCGCGCACCAGTCCTGCGGAATACAGTTTCCCCCACAGCGGGAACGATACCCCCCACGCAGAGGTGTCGGCAGCGATGATGTAACCGGCCCAGAATTGCGTGCCCGACCACCAACCCAGGGGCATCTTGTCCTGATAGTTGTTGGCGTAAAGCTGGACCATTACCCCGACCTGCCGCAGGTTCGACATGCAAACTGTTCGGTTTGCAGCCGAACGGGCGCGATTCAGCGCGGGAAGCAACATCGCCACAAGCACCGCGATGATACCGATGACCACCAGCAGTTCGACGAGCGTAAATGCTTCCCGCAATCGTTTATGCCTAAAAGAGGCTTGCGTTTTATTACCAGCAGACACCATTCCGATCCTCCGTCGATCCCCTACAAAAACCTACACCAGGTTCCCGATCACGCCGATTTATTCCATTTACGTTTTGGTCCATATCCTGATGTTTTTTCCTCATGTCGCCCTCCTGTCCCTCGATACACAGCGCCAGCCACGACATGTATGGCGTGTGGGACTTCAGGCACTTGTGCCCGGCTCCGCCTTCACAGCGCGCGGGCGATTTCGCCGGAACGCCAATACCAAGGCGGTGATGGTCATGGCGCCCGCACCCGGTTCCGGGACGTACGCAGGATCGATCGTCAACAGCGTCCGCTGATAGCGCGTCATCGGCACACCGCCGGCGGCGGGCACGTCAGTCACTTCCAGGATGAGGTGCAGTTGTGACAGGCTCGTGACATCGGGCAACACAAGGGCCAGATCACGAGCGTCCGGGTCGAGCAGGGTCGGGGTCACACCGGGTGTCGACGCGTCGGCGTAGAACCACCACCGGTAGCTGAGCGCGTTGCCGTCGGGGTCCGTCCAGCCGGCGCCGGACAACGTAAGCGTCTGGTCGGGCGCGACCGTCATGCTGGTGTAGCTGTACAACCCTTCCAACGGCGACACCGGCGCGTGGTTGGCCAGCTCATAGCTCGCAGCGACGGCCCAGTCCATTCTCGCGGCGAAGTCGTTCTGGACCGCCTGGCGAAAACGCGCGACCGTCCAGACCGTTTCGAGCGCCACGTCCGTACGGCCGGAGTAATGCGCGTCGCGCGCGTTCAAAAGCAGGTTCTCGTTGCCCGCCGATTCGACGAATCGACCACCCCACCCGCCCCATGACGGTTCATCGGGGTTGCTCAAGCCGTTGGGCAGATAAAACAACCACGACGGCGTGTCCCCTTCCTTCATGCCACTGGTCGCGCTGTTGTTGGGAAAGTTCCCACCGGTCGGCCCCTGCCAGATGCCGCTTTGATACGGGTAAACGTCTCCCAGCGGTCCGTGCCCGTCGATGTTCGCCTGTATCCACGCGCTCTTGGTCAACCCCAACTGGTCGCTCGGCACGACCTGGCGGCCACCGGAACCGTTATCGGCGCGGGTACTGTTCTGGTACATGCCGCGGAACGATGCGCTCTGACTGAGCGTCGAACCATTGGGCGCTTTCACATCGCTGGAGAGGATGTACGCGAGTTCCGGGAAGTTCGTGTTGATCCAGGCGCCGGTGCCGTCCTGATCGGCGATGGCGTTGACACGAATGCGCGACACGAACTGCTGCACTTGCGATGGCGTGCGCGTCTCCCGAACGTCGTGCAGCGCTTGCGCCAGGTCGGCGGCGCCACCCCAGACGACGATGTTCACCGGTCGGCCATCGGTGGCGGCGTCGACGACGCTGATGATGTGGTTCGAGCCTTCCGTGCTCTTGCCCACACCGATGACCTGGCTGAGCTGTCCGGGATTGTACGCGCCCGTGCCTGATTTCACGACCGACAGCAATTGCGACGCACTGGCATAGCCATTGGCGTGTACCGAAAAATTCGCCTGCGATTGGCCGTAGGCATTGACGATATTGCGGATGTAATCGGGATAGGTGGATTGACCGTGTCCCATCGCGCTCGTCGCGATCAGGCCGATAATTTCGAATTCGTTGTTGTACGCCATCAGGCGCACCATCGATTGCTGGTCGTCCGGGTCGCCACCCATGTCGGTCAGAACAAGCAGTTTCGGTTTGGCGGTCTGCGCCGACAGCGACGCCGACGCTCCCAGCACCAATCCCATTGCCAATGCACATCCTGTCGTTCCTCGTCTCACTCGATCGCTCCTTCCACGGACATGACTGCACTGAATCTATCTCGCGAAGTGCGCGCGTGTCGGAACAAACGATTGCCAAAATAGCACGAGTGATTATCTTTTCTCCTCATGGCCGGCGAAAGCACCCTTCATGCGCTCAACGAGTGGAACAACCTTCACCTGACGGCGATCTGGGCGTATCACGGAAAACCGGTGATGCAGTGGCAGCAGAGCGGGATGACTCCAGGCTCGACGGGATGGTTGATCGAGTCCGGCGACGTGCAGATCCAGATGGGGTCGAACCGCATTCGCGCGACGGCCGGACAGTGGGTGCTCATTCCGCGCGGCGCGCTGCGGTTTCGGTTCAGCGACGATGCGACGATCCTGTCGGTCCACTACATCGCCGAATGGTTGAGTGGTCGGCCGCTCTTCGCGTACGACACGCCGCTGATCGTGTCGGCCAGGATGCAACCGGCGCTCACGGCAGCGGGTTGGGCGCTCCAGCGGTTCGTGAGTCAGAAATTCCCCGACGCAGGCACGAAGCTGCTGCACCGGCATTGCGATCTACGGTCGCACTTGAAGCTTCAGACGCTGACCACTCGCTGGATGACTGCCGTCACGACGGTGATGGACGCGTTCCAGCAGCACCCGACGACGAACAAACCGATGGACCGCCGCGTCGCCGAGGCCAAGCGGATGGTGGACATGCAGGTCCTGACCGAACCATTCGTCGAGCGTCAGTTAGCGAAACGGCTTAGTGTGAGCGCCAGCCACCTGGACCGGTTATTCCTACAGGAGTTGGGCGTGACGCCGCGCATGTACGCCGACAAGGCAAGGCTGAACGTGGCGTGCCACTTGCTGATTAACGAACCGGACCTGAGCAAGCAGATCGCGTTTCGCCTGGGCTTCGAGCAACCATCGCATTTCACGCGGTGGTTCCGCACGCACACGAAAATGACGCCCCAGCAGTACCGCCGATATTTTCAGCGAAAGGCCCAGCACACAAGCAGCGGCGTCGCGACGCCCACCTACGCCATGAGCCGCCGCGAGGTCACTGGTCCTGCTTCAAACGAGAAAAAGCGACACAAGCTAAATCGAGGGTCGAAATGAACCAAGGGTCAGGAGTCTTTTCACTCCCAACCCCTGGTTGAGTTCAAATTGTCAGCCCGCGTGGTGAAGGATCGGGCGAGCCATGACGAGTCATAACCGACGAACAAGAAAAGCGGTATGACTTCGTGACGTAGGGGGAACCCTCTCCACATCCGCCAACTCGGTGGGTGAAGTCCTCTCCGTCAATCAGCCCAGCATGAAGGGCCGTCAGGTTTCGCGCGCATGGCCCATTTTGGGTCAATTCGCGACGTAAATGCCGTCCGCGTTGACGATCAACGCGCCGTCGGCCGATGCCTTGGCCGTGCCGGTGACGGCGAGGCGGGCGAGCGGTTTGACGCCTTCGAGCGCCGCCAGCGAGGTGCGCAGCGGCTGGCCATCAGCATCGACCACCTGCACGGTGACGGAGTTCTTCGCCCGCACATCGGCTGGCTCGCAGCAAGCGTCCCAGGGGGTCGTGCATCCGTCGTCGGGGGTCTTGTCGCAGGTCTTGATGCTCGTGTCGAGCAGCGTGAGGATCGCGCGGTTGGCGGCGATCGGGTCGCCGCGGCCACCGACGACGCCCTGGATGACGACACGCTCGCCGTCCTTCATATTCGCGCGGGCGGTGGCCACGTCTTGGGGCGTCTCGGGCGCGGCGGCAAGTCGGAGGTTCGCCGGCAATGCGGACGTCGAACCTTGTTCGTTTGACGAGTTCGCTGCCGGCGGTTGCGGTTCCTCCTTGCAGCCGACGATCGACAGACCCAGAACGGCCACCAGCACGACATACTTCGCAGACTTCATCACGATCTCCTTTCGATCGAATAAAAGTAAAACGACCTCAATCGGCTTTCAACGCTTCGGTGATGGGCAACCGCAGGCAGCGGATCGCCGGCGGCAGCGCGCCGATGACGCCGACCGCCAATCCCACCACGATGCCCAGCAGCACCACCGGCGGATCGACCGCCAGCCCGAACGCGCCGAGCGAGAACTGAACCGTCACGCCGTCGAGCAGCAGCAGCCCGACGACCACCGCCACCAGCGTGCCGGCGAGCGCGGCCAGCACCGATTCCTGCACCAGGCTCTTCACGATGGTCCGCCGGCTGAACCCCATCGCCTGAAGCGCGCCCACTTCGCGCACGCGCGACGCGAACGCCGCGTACATCGTGTTCAGCCCGCCGAGGATGCCGCCACTGGCGATGAGGATCGCCGTGATCCACACCATCGTGCGAACGGGCGAGAAGAACGCCGCCAGCTTGCGGTAGTAGTCGCCCTCGCGCATCGCGATCAGTTCCAGGTCGAGCCGCTGCTTGGCGAAGGCGTCGGCGTCGTCAAACTCGCCGTCGGCGAGCGTGACGATCACGCACGACAGGCTGTCGCGCTTCACGGCGATCTGGAGGTCGGTCAGCGGACACCAGATTTCGGATTCGATCACCGAGCCGGGCGATTCCAGCACGCCGACGACCGACCACTCGCGGTCGTAAAACCACAGCCGGCCGCCGGGCCGCAGCTCGCCCGATCGCAGGCCGAGGCGTTGATGCGCCAGCCGTCCAACGGCGATCTCGTCGCGCCCCGCTTCGGGCGCGCGGCCCTCGACGATGCGCGTCCCGCCGTGCACCAGCCACGCCGTCGGCGTGACGCCGCGGACGAGCAGTTGCGGGTTGTTCGGATCGTCCGCGCGCGTCTGGACGGTCGCCTGCATGTGCACTTCGGGCGAGACATACGCCGTGCCGAGGCGGCTGCGGATGCCCGGCACGCCCGCCGTCACCAGCGCCGGCACGGCCGGCCCGATCTGGCTGCGCTCGACGCTCTCCTCGCTGCCGGCGCCGAAGAACATGACGTTGTCTTCGCCGCTCGCCACCGCCAGGCTGCGGTCCATCCCGCGCACGAACCCGCCTGCCGCCAGCGCCAGCAACACCACCAGCGTGCTGCCGACCAGGCTGAGCAACAGCCTCGACGGCGACCGGCCCAGGTTGCGAACGGCATAATCGATCGGAATGCCCATAGCGGTTCCTCTGACGGTTCCTCACACTCTGCGGAAGCACTCAACGATTTGCCGTCGTGATGCCTGCCACGCCGGCACCGCGCCAGCGAGCACGCCCAGCACTGCCGAGATGCCTAGGCCGGTGACGATGATCCACGAGTCGGATCGCACGCTGATGCTCAGGCCCTCGGTGGTCAGGCTGAACGTCCGCCACGCCAGCACGGCGGCAGCCAGCAGCGTGCCGAGCAGGCCGCCGAGCAGGCCGACCAGCAGGCCTTCGGTGACGACGAGTTGGCCGATCAGCCGCGGCTTGTAGCCGATCGTCTGCAGCACGGCGTGCTCCTTCACGCGGTCCTGCACCGACAGCACGATGGCATTGGCGACCAGCGCGAGGACGGCGGCGAGGCAGCCCCAGCCGAGCCATTGCGTGAAGTCGACCACGCGGATCACGTCCACCGCCGCCCGCGCGACGAACGCCTGCTCGCTGGAGGTGCTGGTCGGGTCGGCGTCGGTGGCGAACTCGGCGTCGATCGCTTTGGCGACGGCTTCGAGTCGTGACGGGTCGTCGATGGTCACGTTGAACTGCGTCACGACGCCGAGCGTGCGCAGGCCGGCCGACTGCTGGAGGAACGGCAGGTGGACGTAGGCGACGTTGCGGTCCTGCTCGCGGTCGGAATCGACGACGCCCGCGACGGTGACGGTGACGGCGGCGGCCTGGAAACGGTCGCCCACCTTCAGCCCACGCCGCTCGGCGAGCGTGCGGCCGACCAGCGCGGCGTCCGACCGGGACGACCAGTCGGCCATCGAGCCATTCATGATTTTCAATGTCTTCTCGAAGACCGCCTGCGCCTGCTCCGGCGGCACGCCGCGGAACGTGACGACGTCGAGGCTGGCGCGGCAGTTGCTCACGACGATCTGGATCGGCACGACGCCGGTCACGCCGGGCACGACCGCGATGCGGCGCTCGTAGTGCTGCGGCAATCGGCTGGTGAAGGGGCAGTAGCGGTTCTGGCGGTAGACGACGAGCGTCGTCTCCTTCGCGCTGACGGTGGTTGCCTCGCGCACGCCGGCCTGCATCGCCTGCACGGCGGTGAAGAGGAACATCGCCGTCGCCACGCCCAGCAGCGTGAGGGCCGTCCGCACGCGACGGCGGGCGAGCTGCTTCAGGACGAACGGGACGAACTTCGGTGCGATCATGGCGGCAACCTCCTTTCGTTCAGGTGTGGACGGCTTCCGTTTGCTCGACGAGGCGGCCTTTCTCCAAGTGCAGCGTCTGGCCGGCGTAGGCGGCGCACTTCGGATCGTGCGTGACCATGATGAGCGTTTTGCCCAGCTCGCGGTTGAGGCGGGTGAGCAGGTCCATGATCTGCCCGGCTGAGGTCTTGTCGAGATCGCCGGTGGGTTCGTCGGCGACGAGGATCGTCGGGTCGGTCACGATGGCGCGGGCGATGGCGACGCGCTGCTCCTGTCCGCCGGACAGCTGGCGGGGGAAGTGGTCGTGCCGGTCGGACAGGCCGACCAGATCGAGCGCGGTGACGACGCGCTCGTGCCGCTGCCGCCGGTTGAGCGGGTGCAGCAGCAGCGGCAGCTCGACGTTCTCGTAGGCGGTCAGCACGGGGACGAGGTTGTAGAGCTGGAAGACGTAGCCGACGTGCCGGCCGCGCCACTCAGCGAGGGCAGAGCGGCCGAGTCGCGCGACGTTCGTACCGTTGATCGTCAGCGTGCCGGCGGTCGGTCCGTCGATGCCGGCGATCAGGTTCAGCAGCGTCGTCTTGCCGCTGCCGCTCGGCCCCATCAGCGCGAGGAACTGGCCGCGTTCGATGTCGAGGTCCAGCCCGTCGAGCGGCTTGATGACGTTGTCGCCGCGACGGTATTCGCGCGTCAGTTGTCTGCATTCGATGAACGCCATCGTTGTTACCGCCCTTCCTTTGCGAGGGGGCCGTCGAACTCGCCGGCCACGCGCACGCGCTGCCCGTCACTCACGCTAGGCGGATCGGCGATGAGCACGTCGCCAGCGGCGAGGCCGTCGATGACCGCGACCCATCCGTCGTGACGTGTCCGGCCGAGCGTGATCGTCCGCACACGCACCACGCCGGCGGCGCGATCGACCGTGACGACCGAAGTTGTCTCGCCGTCGCGCCGCACGAGCGATTCAGGGATGAACGGCCGATGCGACCCGCTTTCGCTGCTGGTCGCTTGAAAAGAGTCCGCATCGGCGACGGCGGGCGGGCGAGCCAGGAACTTCACCCGCGCCAGCATCTCCGGCTTGAGGTCCGGCACGGTTTCGAGCAATCGCACCTTGAACTGAAGCGTGTTCTTGGCGACGTCGGCCTGATGGACGACGCGCGTCACCTCGCCGCGCAATGTGCGGTTGGGTAACGATTCGACGAGCACTTCCGCCGGCGATTCGATGGCGACCTTCGGCGCGTCGCTCAGCGGCACGTCCACGCGGACTTGCAGCTTGGCCGGGTCGTACAGCCGCGCGACGTAGGCCGACGTCGGCGAATCGGCGGCGAGCATCAGCTTCGTGCCCGGCTCGACCAGCAGGCTCATGACGACGCCGTCGGCCGGCGATCGCACGGCGGTGCGCTCCAGCCGCAGCCGCGCTTCGGAAAGCTGCGCGTCCGCCACGCGCACGGCGGCGTTGGCGGTGTCGAGCAGGCGTTTATCTTCGATGCGCAGTTCGGCATTCTGCGCCGCGGCGGCCGCCTCCGCGGTGCGGCGACGCAACTGGGCGTCGAGCACCGGCTGACGGGCTTTCATCGCGGCGAGCGTCGCCCGCTGCGCTTCGAGGCGGAATCGCGTGCTTTGCAGTTCCAGTTCCGATGCCGCCTGCGCCGCCACCATTGGTTCGATCCGCCGGAGCAGGTCGGCTAGTTCTTTTTCGCGGGCCTCCTCCGCGGCGATCTCCGAAACCAACCGCTCCAACTCAGCTTTCGTCTCGTCCGCACACGCAGTGGTGACGGCGACCTCACGTTTCAGTTCGATCGGGTGATCCCACCGGCGTTGCGCTGCTTCCGCTTCCGCCCGGCGCAGTCCAAGGTCCGCCTCCGCACGGGCGACGGCCAGCTTCGCGTCGTCATCGATCAGCCGAACCAGCACGTCGCCCGCACGCACGGCCTGACCTTCCAGAACAATGATGTCGCGCACCGTGCCGTCGGTCAGCGCCGCCGCCGCCATCGCGTATGGGTCCGGCTCGATCCAGCCGGCCGCCTGCGCCGTCACCGTGCTACCTTTATTGCCGGAGGGAGCCAATGTGCCACCAGCGACAGGCGACGCTTCGCCGGCTGGGCGCAGAACAACCGGGACGACGCGGACTTCGGTAACGGGCAGCAACGCCTCTTTCGCCGACCAACCAGCCAGCGCGACGAGCGCGATCGTGATGCCGACCGGCACGGCGACGCGCGTCCGCCACGGGTATCGCGGCAACGGCACGGCCACACGCGGCGGCTCATCGGGGCCGTCCAGCGCCAACGACCGCAACGCGGCCGCGGATTGATGGGATGACATGCAACTCTCTCGGGCAAAACCACAGGCGCGCAAGACCGCTCGCGACGATGCGCCGCAAGCACGACTAACCGCTGCCTATGCCCGAGGAGGCGGAACCAATGGAAGGACGCAGGTTTCAGAGAAACGCGTCTCTTCCGCCATTTGACGAAGGTGTCCGCCGGCAATCGTCACGCCCGCACTCGAATCTCGAACCGCGATCGACGGTGAGGACGGCACCTTGCAGAAGGAACAATCCTGACACTTATCGCTAGCGGGCGCATCTTTGCCGTGTTCGTGAGGGGACTCAGAATCTCCGCCAACGTCAGACTTGCAGCAATCCTTGATGGCAGCGGAGTCTGGAAGCGTGCAGACCGCATGGCCGGTTCCCGCAACGTGCGCGAACAGGACGGAGACTGCACTAAGGATGATCAGGACGACTTTCACCAAAAATCAGAATATCACACCATCCGAAAGTGACAAGTGCGAGTTGCTGCGACGTCAACAATCCCCTGGCTTGTCCGCGCTTCTGATGAACTTCCATAGTGGTACTGCCGCCACGACCCCCAGTATCGGCGCGGTGAGATAGACCCACAGCGCCGTGAAATGCCCCGACACGACGGCCGGCGCGAGCGACCGCGCCGGGTTCATGCTCGCGCCGCTGATCGGGCCGGCGAACATCGCTTCCAATCCGATCACGCCGCCCACCGCGATGCCTGCCATCATGCCCTTTTCCTTCGGGCCGGTCGAGACGTTGAGGATGACGAACATCAATATGCCGGTGAGGATCGCTTCGAGCGCGAACGATTGAAGCGACGAGCCTGCGGGGATCGTCGCGCCGAGGTGCGCGACGTTGCCGAACATCAATCGCAGCACGGCGCTGGCGGTGAACGCGCCGGCGATTTGCGCCGCGATGTACGGCATGACGCATCGCCCCGACAATCGGCGTGACAAAAAGAATCCGAGGGTGACGGCGGGGTTGAAGTGCGCGCCGGAGACGTCGCCCAATGCGTAGATCATCGCCATCACGACCAGGCCCCACGTCAGCGCCACGCCGACGTGCGTGATCGCGTGCGTCTGCGCGTCGATCACGATCGCGCCGCAGCCGGCGAAGACCATCGCGAACGTGCCGAGGGTTTCGGCAAGATATCGTCTCATGCGTCGGCCCGTTCGGGTTCGGGAACCCACTTGCGCATGGCTTCATCAATCTCATCGCGCACCCTGCGGAAGATTTGCAGTTGTTCTTCCTCGCTGCCCGTCGCGTCGGCGGGATCGTCGAACGGCATGAACGTCCGCGAGAACGCGCCCGGCCAGACGCGCGGGCAACTCCTGTTCGCGTTGTCGCAGACGATCAGCACATGACGCACCGGCAATCGGCCGAGGAACTGCGCGCTGTCCTTCGGCTGTTGATCGCTGATGTCAATGCCGATCTCGTTCATCACGCGGATCGCCAGCGGATGAACGTACGGCTTGGGTTCCGTGCCGGCGCTGGCGATGTCGAAGCGGTCGGACTTGTATTTTCGCAAGAACGCCTCGGCCATCTGCGAGCGGCACGAGTTGCCGGTGCAGAGGACGAGGATGAGCGGTTGGTCGGGCATGGTCTTCTCCAGTGGTTGCAAGCCGCGCGACGGTGGTGAAACCGATCGCGCGGCGATGCGGTCATTTCCCGCAGGGCGGACAGCAGCAATCGCCGTCGGGCGGACACTCGGGACAGCACGGGCCGCAGAGAATGGGGAGCAGCATGACGCACCTCACACGTTGAAACCGGGATCGGCTGCGCGTCGCGCGACGGCAATGGCCGAACCTTCGCTCACAGTGTAGAGGTTGAACTATGGTGCAAGGTCAAGGGGTGCGCGTCAGGCATCGCGAAGCGATGCGGAGCGTGGGCTTTTTGCCCTTCAAGCGTTCGATTTCGTCGCACCAGTCCGGGCCGCCACGGCAGCAGGATTTGAGCGCGGCGGTGAGCGTGCGGTCGATCCGCTTGAGTTCGCGCAATCGCTGCTTCACGTCTTGCAGGCGATGCTCGATGAGGGCGGCGACTTCCTCGCAAGGCGGATCGTCGGAGTACGTCAGCGAAAGCATCTCGCGGATGTCCTTGAGACTGAAACCCGTGGTTTGGGCGGCGCGGATGAACTTCAACCGCTCCGCGGTGCGGGCGGAGTAGGTGCGGTAGTTTGATGGCGTTCGCGCATCGGGCTTGAGCAATCCGCGCCGCTCGTAAAACCGCACGGTGGACGTGGGCACGTCGGCGGCGCGGGCGAGTTCGCCGATGGTCAGGCTGTCGCGGTCGAGCGGCATCTGTCGATAGCGTAACACAGGTCGGCTAGCGACAATACACCAGCGGATGCAGCGGGACGCTGGCGAGGCCGGGAAGTGCCGAGTCGAGGTCGGCGGGAAGTTCGCGTCTGCTCTGTCTTATCTTATTCCGCGTTTGATTCATGACTTGCCTTCTCCTTTCACTTGGCTACCGGAAAGCATCACTTTCGCCATGGGCCGGGATTGCGGTGAAAGGTCAAGGGTTCCTACTGCCCCCCTGTCGGTCGAAGTCTGGGCGAGCATTCAGGACGATGCGATCGGTCCAACTCCGGTTCCAATGGCCGCTTAATTCGGAGTCCTCATGCGTCTTCCCGGCCGAAGTGTCAAATCTACAGCGAACCCCAGATCGATGCCCGTGAGCAGACGGGCCCCGGACCATCGTTTTGACAACCCGGCCTGACAAGGTTGACCCGGCCCGACTGTCGGATACCATCGCTGACCATAGCACGTGAAAAGAGCGTGCGATGCGTCCGGCTCGGTGGGATTACCGTAAGGTGGAGGTGACTCCCGTTAGAGAAGCCCAACGAGCCGGGCTCCCCAGCGTGGCGGAACGGCAGACGCTACCGACTCAAAATCGGTTGCCCGAACGGGCGTGCAGGTTCGACTCCTGTCGCTGGGATTTTTACCCTAGGATAGATCGATCGACGTCAGTATTTGCCCGCAAACACCTGGCCGTGTTGCGGTGGAGTTCGCGTAGCAAGCACGCGACTTTTTCCTGCCGGCCGGCTACGTCATTTTCCTCGCCTTGGATCGGGAGTTCCGATCGTCCAAACAACATGGCGGACGAAAGTTCGACCCCAAAAAATCAACGAAATTTTACTATCACTTCGATACAAAAAGGATAGCCATGCCATCTTCCCACGGGCAGTTTACTTTCCCGGCGGTCGCTTGGATTTACGGTATTCGCCTGGGGACACGCCGGCCAACCTGCGGAAGGAATTGCTGAAAGCTGACTCGTTGGCGTAGCCCACTTTTTGCGCCACCACTTTCAAGCCGAGTTTGGTGTCGCGCAGGAGGGCCCGGGCGCGGCGCATGCGACATTCGATCAGGTATTGAAGTGGCGGTTGGCCAACCGCTTCGGTGAACTTGGCTGAGAAGGCGCTGCGGCTTAGGCCGGCTTGTTCGGCCAGCAAAGCGACGGTCCACGGCTCTTCAGGGCGAAGGTGCATCAGGCCGATGGCAGGCGCGATCTCGGGGTTGGCCATGGCGTGCAGCCAGTCGCCTTGGCCGGTGTCGGTCACCTTGGAAACGTACGATCGCACCGCCTGCACGAACAGCACGTGCACCAGATGATTCACGATGCTCTGCGTGCCGGCCTTGCAGTCGGACAGCTCGTGCACGAGGAATCGCAAGGTGTCGCTCACCCACGGGCCGGAGTTCTCATCTGAACTACGAAGATGGATCACTGGTGGCAGCGAGGCCAGAAGTTCCTGGTCGTCTTCAAAACGGAACCCGCCGGAGAGAAACGTCGTCGGCATTCCGCCGCCGCCGTGGCGAAATCCTTTGCGCTCGAGGATGTATTCCTTCTGGATCAGGTCGCCAAACGACACGGCCACGCTGTTCGGCTCATCGCGAAGGCAGAACGATAGCTGGCGCGTCACGATCAAAAGATCGCCGCTGACCAGCGGTAGCTGCGGCTGCCCGTTGTCCATGTCGAACCAGCAGTTGCCGCGAATGATCGCGATCACCGATCCCTGAGGGGGTGGCGGCGGCTTGGAGGGCAAATCGATACCGAGCGAAACCAGGCGTTTCCGAATCTCCCCCGGCGTCACGGGCCCGTACCGGATGCCCCACGGCGCAGTCATCTCATGGGCATTGGGCACCATGCACCGCAAGCTCACGCCATCCAACACCAAAGTGAGCGGGTCCAAATGAGGCGGAAGCGCTGACTTCATGAACCAAGTATATCCGAAGCAACACGCCTAAAAGACGATTAGAAATAGATTGAGTACAAAATCGAATTTATTGTCCAGATAAACGAGCTTAATAATGTGTCATGGAAAATCCCGAAAAGGCTCAGACGCCGGGAATTTCGCCCATCACCGCGAAACAAACCACCCGCTTGTCTGCCAAACGGGCAGCTATGAAGCCTAATAATCGACGTCGCGGGCGATACATCGTTCTCGCTACGGTCATCACGGCACTGGGTTTGGGGGCGTGGTTCGGGCTCAATCACTGGAGCCGCAAGCCTGACAATCCTTTGGCGGCCGCCGAGGTCGTCGAAGTACGCAGCGGCACGATCGAGCAAAGCGTGAATTCGTCCGGCGTCGTCGTCGCCAACCTGGAAGTCGATATCAAAGCGCGCGGCAGCGGCGAGATCGTGAAACTGCCCTTCGATATCAGCCAGGAGGTGAAGAAAGGCGATTTGCTCTGCCAGCTCGACAGCACCGACGCCAGCCTCGCGGTCCGCTCGGCCGAGGCTGCCGTTGCGCAGTCGACCGCCAGGCTTGCCCAGGCCAAGTTCACGCTGGATGAAGCAACACATAACCTCGCCACAACCCGCGACCGCAACCAGGCCACCCTCGCCTCAGCGAAGGTGAAAGCGGCCAACCTGCTGGCCAAGGCCGAGCGCCAGAAGGAACTGGTCAGCCAGCAACTCGGCTCACGCGAAGAGCTCGAAGCCGCCCAGACCGATGCATCGGCCGCCGAAGCCGATCAGCGAGCCGCCGAGATTGCGATCGAAGAGTTGAAGCAGAAGGAGATCCAGCTTGATTTCAAACGCGAAGACGTCCGCACGGCCGAGGCTCAACTCCAGTCCGATCAGATCAACCTCGAAATCCAGCGCCAGCAACTGGCTTATACGACGGTCGTCGCGCCGATCGACGGCACGGTCTCCGCGCGGCAGGTGCAAAAGGGAACGATCGTCGCGTCCGGCATCAACGCCGTGGACGGCGGCACGACGATCATGACGCTGTCGGACCTGTCGCGCATCTTCATCACCGCCACGGTCGACGAAAGCGACATCGGCGGCGTGCAGGTCGGCCAGGAGGCGCGCATCACGGTGGCCAGCTATCGGAACCGCATATTCCGAGGCAAAGTCGTTCGCATCGCCACCAAGGGCGTCAGCGAATCCAATGTCGTCACCTTTGAAGTCAAAGTGGAAGTGCTGGACGACGACAAGAACCTGCTCAAGCCGCAGATGACCGGCAATGTGACGATCATTCAAAGTCGGGCGGAGAACGTGTTGATGGTTTCCGCGTCGGCGATCACAACGGATGGGCAAAAGAAGCACGTCACCACGATTGACGGCAAGACCATTCCCGTGACCACCGGCGTTGAAACCTCGGACGCCGTCGAAATCACTTCCGGCGTGAGCGCCGGACAGAAACTGGTGCTGACGATCGCCGAGTTGCCCACGAAGTGGCGTAGCGAAAGCGATCCCGGTCCGCCTCATTGAGGAGCAATGATGATCCACGCCAGGCATCTCGTGAAATCCTACGAACTCGGCGGACAGGTCGTGCATGCGCTGGACGACGTCAGCCTGCAGATCGCCGAAGGCGAAATGGTCGCCATCCGAGGTCCCAGCGGTTCGGGCAAGAGCACGCTGATGAACATCCTTGGTTGCCTCGATCGCCCGGATGAGGGCACCTACGAACTGGCCGGCAACGACGTCTCCACTCTGGACGACGACGAACTCGCGGCCGTGCGGAACCGGCATATCGGGTTCGTATTTCAAACGTTTAATCTTCTGCCTCGCATGAGTGCGCTGGCCAACGTCGAGTTGCCCATTCATTATGCAGGCGAGAAGAACGCGCGTGAAAAAGCCGAGGCGGCGATGGAAATCGTCGGTCTGGCCGATCGGATGCACCACGAGCCGAACCAGCTAAGCGGTGGCCAGCGGCAGCGCGTCGCGATTGCCCGCGCGCTGGTCAACGACCCCACCATCCTGCTGGCCGACGAGCCGACCGGCGCTTTGGATACCCGAACCGGCGAAGACGTGCTCGCGCTGTTCGCCGAGTTGAATGCGCAGGGACGCACGATCTTGATCGTCACCCACGACCTGTCGGTCGCGAGACATTGCCAGCGAGAGATTTACATCCGCGACGGCAAGATCGTCGCGCCGCCGGAGCAGGCGATCGCTGCTGAGGGGGTGGGCACATGATGTTCTGGACCATCGTCCAAGTTGCGTTCAAGAGCCTGTTGGCCAACAAGCTGCGTTCGCTGTTGGCAATGCTGGGCATCATCATCGGCGTCTGGTCGGTGATCTGCGCGCTCTCGCTGGCTGCCGGCGCGCAGGCGAAAGTCGTGTCGCAGATGTCGGCACTGGGAACCAATGTGATCATGGTCACGCCGGGCCAGCGTGGCTCAGGCGGCGTGGTCTCCGGATCACAAAAAAATCTGCGGCCATCGGATGCCGAAGCGATGCTGAAGATTCCCGAGGTAGCGCGCGTCGCGCCCGTCGTGCGGGGCACGGTGCAGGCCAAGCAAGGCAATCGCAATACTCGTCCAAGCTTGCTCGGCACCACCGCTACCTATTTCGCCATCCGCGATTTCAAGATCGAGCGCGGCCGCATTCTCACGGATAAAGATTGCGATTCCTCCGCCCGCGTCGCGGTCATCGGCCCTACCACGGCTAAGAACCTGTTCGGCGACAGCTACCTCGCCGCGATCGGCCAATCAATCGAGGTCAAAGGCGTTCATTATCGGATCATTGGCATCCTGCAAGCCAAAGGCGACCAAGGCTGGTTCAACCCCGACGACCAGATCATCATCCCGTACACCACCGCCATGAAGCAGGTGCTAGGGGTGGACTACCTCAACGAAGTCAATCTCAGCGCCAAGGATGAAGCCCAGCTCACAACGCTGCAAACCCGCGTTACCCTGCTGCTGCGCAAACTGCACCGGCTGACCGACGATCAGGACAACGACTTTAACGTGCGCAACCAAGCCGAAGTGCTGAACGCCACGTCAACGATCAACACCGTCCTCTCCCTGCTGCTGGGCGGCATCGCGGGGATTTCGCTGCTGGTCGGCGGGATCGGCGTGATGAACATCATGCTGGTAACCGTCGCTGAACGCACGCGTGAAATCGGCATCCGCAAGGCCATCGGCGCCAGGCGGAACGACATCCTGATGCAGTTCCTGATCGAGGCGATCGTCATGAGCACCACCGGCGGCATCCTCGGCCTGCTGGCCGGCGCCTCTACCGCCAAGCTCGTGTCGGCGCTGCAGTCGACCATCACGCTGGTCGTGCAGCCGATGAGCGCGGTGCTGGCGATCGGATTTTCGCTGGCGGTGGGCATTTTCTTCGGCTACTACCCCGCCCGTCGGGCGGCCAAGCTCGATCCGATCGAGGCGCTTCGCTATGAATAACACGCGGCTCACCCTCTCCCTGCTCGCCACCGCGCTGCTGTCCGTCGGCGGCTGTGTGAACTGGTCTGGCGATGTCGACGAATATCGCAAGGTGCTAGACGGCGGCAATCGTCCCGCCACGCGCCCCACGTTTGACCCCCACGCCCCGCTCACACTCCAGCAGGCCCTCCGGCAAGCCGAGGCCGACAATGAGGCAATCGCGCTTCGCGGCGAAGACTACGTACAGGCGATGGCAGAGAAAATGCGGCAAGCGGGCACGTTTTTGCCGACGCTCAGCCTGGTTCCCAGCTACTCGCTCGTCCACGGCACCACCGACGGCCAGAGGGGAACGAGCGACCAGTCGAGCACGTCACTACGAGCTTCGGCGACCGGTTCGCTCAGCCAGGCCTCCGGCGTCGAGGCGGCCGGCAAGACGATCGAACAGCGCGCACAACTGCTGTTGGACCAGCGGGAAACAGTGCTGCTGCAGGTCGCGCAGTCGTACTACGACATCCTCCGCGCCGAGCGTCAGACGGCCGTCTTTGAGAACAGCCTGAACGTGAAGAAAAGCCGCGTCGCCGATCAGGAAACGCGCCAGAAACTCGGCAACACCCGGCCGCTGGACGTGGCCCAAAGCCAGGCCGATCTGGCCGCCACGCGCGTGTCGCTCACGCAAGCCCGCACGGATGGCGCCAATGCCCGCAGTGCCCTGGCGAGACTGATGGGCGTCGCCGACGTTAACAATCCGCTGACCGACAACTACGCCCCGCCGGCCGAGATCCCCGATCTTCCGCAATGGATCGAACGGGCCAGCCAGTCTCGCCAAGACTTGATCGCCGCCGCTCGCGGCGTAGAGGCCGCCCGGCTGGAGGTCGATGCCGCCATCCGCGAATATTTCCCCTCCGTCAGCATCGATTTTCAATACTTCCTGCACAACGACCCCGGCAGCGCTGGCGGCTGGACCGGCGGCATCTCGGCCAACGTGCCGATCTTTTCCGGCCTCGCCATCGAAGCGAACATCCGCCGCGCGTGGAGCGTCTACCGCCAAGCCGGCCTGGCCGAATCGCAGGTTCGCCGTCAGGTCATCGACGAAGTCAATCAGAATTATCTCAATCTGCTGACGAGCCGGCAGAAGATCATCGACCTGCAGATCCAGGTGGAAGCGGCCCAACGCGCCTTTGATCTGGCCGACCGTGCCTATCAGCTCGGCTCGGAAAGCAACCTCGACCGCCTCGCCCAGCAGGACAATCTGTTAACCGCCCAGCTCAACCTGCTGCAGGAACAGTTTAACGAGAAGACCAACTACCTCGGCCTCCTCCGCGCTACCGGCCTGCTGGCCAACGTAATAAAAATCGATGCGGAAAAGACCGACTGATTCATCATCTGTAGTATGAAAACTAGAACACGGTATCTTCGATAGTTTTTTGGGTGTGCCCAATCAGGGCTTGCGGATCGAGGGCGAGATCACGCAGGTGGAGTGCGCTGCCAAGCATGCCGAAATGCAAGACCGTCAGGCTGCGCGCTCCGTTTCCAACTCGAATGCCTCGACCGGGACAACGACGAAGTCGCCGACTTGGCGATCAAGGCGCTCGAGCTTTCACAAAACCCTGCGGAGAAATGGTTTGCGTCAGACTACAACGCAAAACGCACGATTCTAAGCACACCATGCTCGAAACCGTGCGTTTGAACTCTGCAAACCTCGAGTTTTCCTTAAGAAAACCTTTCGATTTGCTGCGAGACGTAAAAACCGTCCCGCTCAGTGAAGCCAGTGGACGCGGCGAAACGGGACTATGGCGAGGTGGCTTCGTTACTGCCGAGCGGAAAAGCCTTGGAGGCATCGCGATAGATGGAATAGGCGGGTTTGGGCGTCAGCTTGGATTGGGTCAGCGGGATTTTTTCCGGGTACGCGATCGGCATCGACTCATTGCACGCCACCAGGCCGAAATAGGGCTGGTCGCCGGTGGTGTAGGGGTTGTCGAACATCGTGAACCAGTAGACCCGGTGCATATTGGTGATCTTGCCGGCCTTGAAGGTATCAATAGCGTCTTTGAGATGGACGGCCTGTTCATCAAAAGAGAGCAGGCGGTTCTTGTGGTCGGCGGCGGCCTCCTTCGCGGAACCGCCAATCTCAGTGCACCAGTTGGGCTTTTTGTCGTCACCGGCCTTGACCATCAGCGGCCAGAGCAGGCCCCTGTCCGTGGTGACTTTCCCCATCACACTGCGCTCGGGTTTTTCCGGGTCATAGCAGGCGGGCAACTCAGGCGGCAGCCAGCCGGTGCTGCCGGCGCTTTGCCAGTAGGAATGCCAGGAGAAGACGTCGTAGCAGTCGGTGACGCCGGGCGTGGCGTAGAACGCCTCCATCCACTTGTGCCACGCGGCCCCGTGCGGATCGGCCACCACAGGCGCAAGAATCAGCACGTCGTCGGCGTCAATTTCCTTGCGAACCATTTTCAGCCTGGTGCCCGCCGCGACCACCATCTTGCCGTATAGTTCGGCGCTCTCCTTGGAAAAACGCTTGTACGGCTTGAAGAAGATGTCGGCCAAGTCCGGCTCGTTCCAGAGTTCGATCGCCTCCAGCGTCCGCACGCCTTGCGAGTCCTTGTACTTGGCGTACCGGCGAAGCAGCCATTCGGTGTAGTCGGCAAAGTCGTCCGGGTTGACCGGCGCGTAACCGCTGCCCTTGTGGCCGCCGTTTGCCCACTCGGGCGCGTAGGCGGAGATCAGCAGCACGCGGATGCCTGCTTCGGCCGCCTTTTCAAAGAAGTAGTCGAGACGGTCGGTATAGAGTTCGCGGAACTGGCCTTTGGCGGGGGACTCAATGGCGTTCCAGTCGGCGCCGATACGCAGGAATTTCGTTCCGCTGTCGGCGTACTGTTTGAAGGCGATGTCGAGAGCGTCCCTGGTGCGCCAGATCGCCATGTCGTTGATCCCCAGTCCCCCTTGCTGCTGGGCAAACGATACCACCGGACAGCAGAACATCATCAATGTCAACAAAATCGTGCGAATCATGAGCGTACTTTCGTTCTTGCCAATGGGCCAGCAATCATTGACGCGGCATGGAGGCCGCGCTTCATTGGGGAACCAGGAAATTTTGAATGGTCAGGTCGCTTTTTGTCGGTGACTGATATCGCTTGGCTTCGACATGACCATCGACGAACAGGAAGTTTGCCGAACGGTTATTCAGATGCCGCCAGCGGATCTGGCCCCAGCCCAAGGCGGGGTCATAATTGGTGGAGTCCTTGTTAGGTCCGACATTGAGCGGTGCGTTGGCGGGTTTTTCATGCCACGTGCTGAAGCCGCGCACCAGGCGCGTGCCATGAAGAAACAACTCCTTGACGTTCGCCAAGGCGTTTCCGGACGGGATATTCTGAGCGCCGTCCATGACCATCACAACCTCTGTCGAATTTTTGATCTGTGAAAAACGATACGTTCGGAACTGCTTTCCGTTGGCTGGATCGTAGCTTTGGGAAGGCGGTGTCAGGCTGTATCCGATCGCGGGCATGAGCCTCGGGTGAGCCGAGTAATCCAGTTCGCTTAAGAGGCCGGGGACGGTGTCGGTATCGCAAAATACCTTTTTCCGAAACTCCTTCGTATCAGCCTTGAACTGCGCGTCTGCCTCATACCCGCTCCCGCCACGCATGGCGGCGGTAACGAGATAGCTCCAGTTGCTGTAGGCCGGATTCGCGCCGTTGCCGGCGCTGTTAAGGATGTAGAACGGCGAATAACCGAAGGGCAGGGTCTGCTTGTTGGCATTGGCGTAAAGCTGAACGCCCTGCCCGATCTGCCGCAACTTCGCCGCGCAGGCGAGCGATTGGGCAGACTGTCGCGCCTTGCTCAGTGCCGGAAGCAACACCGCGATCAGTATGGCGATGATGCCAATCACGACCAGCAACTCAACCAATGTAAACGCTCGAACACGTTGATGGTACATGACATACCTCCTGATATCGAAACCTGCTCTGAAAATGTAATGCGCGACATCCGCGGTGGATGAAAGGGGAACAGACATTTTCAGAGCAGGTTCCTATCATTTTCCAACGCCGGAATGCGAACGGGTTAACGACCCGCGCGCCTGCGCCGCACGATCATCGCCGCGCCGATCGCCAGCACCGCCATCGCGGACGGCTCGGGAACGGCACTGATCGTGAGAACGCCGGTGTCCGGGGCGAAATCATAGGTCTGGCCTGGCTGCAGGCCGTCCATCTGGAAACTGTTGAAATTGCCGGTGTAGCTGGCGAAGTCGAACAGGTCGAACGAGTCGCCTTCTTCGTTGATTCCGCTGAACGACACCTTCAACGTGCCGCCATAGTTCATCGTGTGTGTGCCCACCAGGCGATCGAACGTGTTGTTGGTCAGATCGATTTCCATCTCGACCGTGCCGGCAACGTTGATCGAGCCGGTGTTGACCGTGAGTGTGCCGATATTGCCGTTGCCCGGCGAGAGCGTGCCGTTGACGTCGATCTTCCTCGCGGCGATCCCAAGACCGATGATTCCCGCGCCACCGAGCTTACCGCCGGCATCGACGGTGTAGTCGCCGGCGCCGTTGTGCGTGCCGTTCACGCGCCATTCGCCTGCTTCGATCTTGGTCGTGCCGCCGTAGTTGCTGGTCTCGCCGCCACTGGCGCCGATCGACTGGATGCCGCTTCCGCGTTTGATGACGTTGAGCGAGCTGTTGCCGTTAAACTGCGCGAGTTCGCCGCTGAACGATGCCGATGGCACGTTCGCCTCGCCGACGACGAGCGTATAGGTTCCCGTCGTGCTGGTCGTAATCGCACGCGACCAGATGTTCGTTCCCGTGATCGCGCCGAGGTGGAGCGTGCCGGTACCGTGGTTGAGGCGGGCGGGTTGTTGCAATTCCCACGTCGCCGACGCGCTGCCCGAGGCCGCGTTGTCGAAATAGAGTTCGTTGCTCTGGTGCGACAGGGTTCCGGTGAAACCGGAGTTGTCACCGCTGAGGCGAAGCAGGCTTGAACCGAACCTGCGTACAACGCCGCCACCGGTGATGTCGCCGCTGAGCGTCAGGTCCGCTCCGGTGCCACTGATGAGCACGTTATTGGTGCCGGTGTTGACGACCAGGTTGTTTGCAAGATTGACGGCCGAGCCGCCTGAAGCGGGGGTTCCGAGCCGCCCGCCGTTGAGCGTGACCGTGCCGGTTCCAAGCGAGGCGTTATTGCGGACCTGAACCAGTCCGCTCACGTTAGTCGTATTGGTTCCACTGCCGATCGTCACGCCGCCGGTGAAGGTGTTGGCTTTGGTCAATTCGAGGTAGCCGCTGCCGTTTGTCGGGCTGACGCCGCCGGCATTCAGGTTGACGACATTGATCCCTTGGCCGCTGGCGGTTTCGGAAATAACGCCGTCGACGACGATATTCCCGGTGTTCCACGTGTTGGTGAAGTTCTGGGTCGCGGCGAGTTGAATCGCCGATTTGATGGTCGGTGAGTTGCTGGCGCCACCGGTATTGGTGATGCCGCCGCCGATCCGGATCGTGCCGCCGTCCAGCGTAACATTCCCGGCAGAGGTGATGCTGTTCGCGGTAACAGTACCGTTCACCGTCACCGTGTAGGCGGTGCTTCCTGAGATATTGCTGAAGCTGGCGTCGTCACCATCCTGCCATGCGACCAGCGGATTGCTGCCGCCGGTGGCGTCGCTCCAGTTGGCGGTGGTGTTGGTATCCCAGATGCCCGCGGCCGGTTGAAGGTTGGGATCGACGCTGGTGTCCCAGTACTTCGTCGCGGCGTTGGCGGTCGCCACCGGAAGCGACGCCAGGACCGCGGCGCCGAGGATAAATTGAACGGACGAACGATGGCTTGAACGATTTGACATGATACCTCTCCTCCAGACATGAGAAATTTTCAACTGACCACGCGCATCGCTTCAGCACGACGCGCCTTCCTCGCCGACCTATTCCATCACTGCCGGTACGAGGACCGGTTCCACCGTGAGGGTGACTCGATTCCGGATATGCTGGTTTTCAATGCGCCACAACAATTGCTGTACGCCGCAGTAACCCACCATGTCGAAATTGATGTCGATCGTCGCGGGGCGCGGGCGAAGACGATCGAGGAAGAACCCGACATTGTCGCACGAGATCATGTCGATGTCCCGTACCGGCATGACGCCCATGCTTTCGAGCGCCTGGTACAACTGCGGCACCTGGGAATCTCCCGCAACGAACACGCCGGTGAAGCCGTTGTCTCTATCCGCGATCTGCGAAGCCAACTCGCGATAGACGGCGACTTCTTCACGAAAATCCTCGGGGTGCCGCCGAGCGACGACCGGTACCACTTCCATCCCCAGCGCGGCACCGGTGGCAGAAAAATCATTCAACCGGCGCAGGAGCGCGGGATGCTCGGGATTGATGTTGAAGAACGCGACTTTCTTCCCGCCACGCGAGTGCAGATATTCCGCCGCCATCCCGCCCACGACGGAGTTGTCGAACACCACGCGGTCAAGCCGTGCGCGGATCTCATCAAACCCGCGCAGCAATCCGACCGCCGGCAGTTCGGAGATGCGCGACTGCACGACCGGGGAGATGTCGACAAACGGACCAAAGCACAGCACGCCATCAACTTCGTGGGGATTGAGCGCCGCGGGCAATTCGTCGTCGCTTCGCATGCTCGCAAAGACCAGCTTCAAGCCGTTCTCGCGTGCCCCGTGTTCGACGCCCTGGAAGAGGTTCGGATACCCCCCGATCATCGACTCGATGTCGCCGACGGCGTAACCAAGGCCCAGCAGCAGCAGATTGCCCGTGCGCAGCCCGCGCTTGGGCCTGGTAATGGCCACCGGACGCCGCGAAGAAGGACGATAGCCCGTCTTCTCGATCGCCTGAAGGACCACCTGGGCCACCTCGGGCGTCACCCGCGGCGAGCGGTTAACAACCCGGGAAACGGTCGCCTTTGAAACGCCCGCAACCCGCGCTACATCGCTTAACGTCGACGCCATCTGAGTCATCGCGAGCAATACCTCGATTCCAGCGATACCAATCTACTTCCCCATTGGGAAACATCAAGGAAAAAATTTCCCGATCGTTTCCCAAGGCGATGCGACGATGTCTATCGATGGAATTGGCGGGCCTGTTGTATTACCCGTAACATCTGCTTGTATAAGGTGATGCGCAACGTCCGACAGCCGCGTGAGGCAGCGCCGGTTCTCCGTTCCGCCGTCGACTAACGGGCCAACCTCATCGCTGCGGGCTGACGCGCACGACGAAGCGGGCGGTCAGCGCGAGGTTCAGTTCGGCCCATCGCTCGCCGTTGGACGTTTGCACGACGACCTCCGCCGGCGCGGCCTTGCCGTTGATGGCGATCGACGCTTCCCACGCCGTCGCGTTGCCGGTCAGCGGCAGGCGCAGGACGACCGGGACCGGCGTGACGGCAGGCTGGACAGCGGGCGGTTTGACCTCGGCTTTCGCCGGTTCCAGTTGCACCTTCGCCAGGTTCGTCGGGCCGAAGGCCCGGAACGACAGTTCCAGTTCCTGCTCGCCGGGGCCGGCGCTCGACAGGTCGATCGCGAACGAACCGGCGGTGCGGCGCGGTTCCTCCAGCACCACCGAGCCGTCCTTTCGCTTGAGCATGAACCGCCAGTCGGCTGAATCGCCAGCGGCGATCACGCGCAGGGTTGGGTACGCCTTCGGGTCGAACGTGGCGTGCTTGTAAAAACCGGCGCTCGGCTGGCCGGCGGCGGGCGAAAGGGTCACGCCGTTGCCGGCGTACTTCGCGTCGCCGTTGAAGACGACCCACTTGGCGTCGGGCGTGAGCGCGGGCGTCGGGTTGGCCGGCGCTTCCGGCTCCGGCGGGGAAAGCTGCGGGTGCTGCGACGGATTCACCACCACCGTCGCGGCGCCGTCGGCGTGCGTGGCGCCGGCGACGAAGACGCCTTCGAGCGGTTCGCCGTCCGCGCTCGTCAGCGTGACGTCCAAACGGCGCGACCCCGCCGCGCCGAGCGCGCCGTAGTCGGCGTAGACCGCGAACGCGGGACGCGGCCTGGCGTCGCGGTCGAGCAGGTCGTACGGACCGTCGTTCCCGCCGCTGAGCTTGAAGACGTTGACCTTCGACATTGGCCCGGAAAGCAATCGGCTGATCGCGATGTTGAGGTTCCGCCGCTGCGAGACCGGCGATTGCGGCGTCGTGAACCACTCGGCCGACCGCCACGGGAAGCCGCTTTCGTTGCAGTGAATCTCCTTGTCCACGCCCCACGACATCAGCGTGCCCTCGACCAATCCATACGGCATGTCCCACGCGGCGGCGCGCCCGCTGTACGGATGAAACGCGAGCAGGTCGACCATGTCCATGACCCCCTGGCTGTGCATTTCGCGCAGGAAATTCTCGTGATAGCCGGCCATGCCGCTGAGCATGATCGGCTTGTTCGGCTCCAGCGACCGGATGATCGGAATGATCGTCTTGCAGAGTTGCGCGTACTCGCTGGCCGAGCCACGGTAGAACTGTTGGATGTCGGGCTCGTTCCAGATTTCGTAGGTCGAGATTTGATTGCCGAATCGGCCGATCACATCGCGGACGATCTGCGCGTACTTCTCCGGATCGGGCGGCACCGTGTGTGGGCGGTTGGCGGCCTGCGCTTCCTTGAGCCGCTCGGGCGAGATCGCCGCCCACGGCGGCGTGCCTTCCAGAATGCCCTGGATCGGCACGCCTCCTTTGGCGACGCGGTCGAAGAGTTCGGCCATCTTGTCGAAGCGGTTCGGGTCGCCGGGTTCGCCGAGGAAGTTCGTGCGCATCGACATGCGCGCCTCGGTGAACGGCGCGGAGCGTCCCTTGATGCGCGCGAGCATGTCGCCGTCGTGAACGCCGACGATGCGCGCCGGTTCGGGCTTGGTCCGCCGTTCGATCTGCACGGCGTCGAACGTCAACGTCGCCGTGCCCGGGTTCGACAGCGTGACCGTCTTCGCCCCGCGCACCGACGGCGGCAGATAAATGACGCGCGTGAACTCGACCGGCAAGCCGATCAGACCGCGGCTGAAGTTGCCGGGGCTGCTGGCGTCGACGTAGAGCAGCCGTTCGTTGAACACCGTCTCATCGCCGAGCATCACCTTCAGGCCCGTGCCGCTTTCGAGATACGCCCCGCGAATCCGCAGGTACAACGGCCCATCGACCAGCACCGGCACGGCGGCGGTCACGCTCGCGCCGGCATCCAACGCGGACGGAAACGCCTTCGCTTCGGTCGTCGTCACGTCGATGTGCTTGCCCGCCTCGATGGCTGCGCCGAACTCGTCGCAGGAGCCGTCGAACTTGCCCCAGCGTGCGAGCGGCGTAGCGCCTTCCGGCTCCACGCTGCCCGTGGCCGTGCGATCGAGCGGGCGCGTCGGTTGCGGCGGCAAGGAGGAATCGATCTTTGTTGCGTCGGCATTCGTCAGCTCGACTTTGCCGTCGCGCAAATCCTTCGCCAGCCGCGCGATCGCCGCGACGGTTTCCTTGCCCGATGGCCACACGTCGGGACGCGAATCCGAGGTGTACATCGGATCGACGGTGACGATCGCCGTCGCCTTGCCGCGCCGCGCGACGTAGACCTGCGGCGGCACCGCGCTGATGTCCCGACGCTCGCTGCGAATCAGCGGGTAAATCGTCCCCGCCTGCGACGCGTCCTCCAGCGGCACGACCCACCGGCTCGGCAATTTGCCGCGCACGTCGGCGGCGTTCGGCAGGTAACGCTTGAACAGCGGCGTCGACGGATGCCACACGCCCTGGTCGAACCGCGGTTCGTCGTACACGTCGCGCAGGCCGAACGTCTTGAGCAGTTCGTCCGTCTGCCACGCGAACTTCGGCTCTGACGGCGAGAGCGCCCATTCGCCTTTCGCGTTGGGCGCGGCCTTGATCAAAAACGGCACCGGCGCGCCCAAGCCGACGACGACGCCGCCTTCCTCGGCGAACGAGCGGATCGCGTCGAGACTGTTCGCCGGAATCGCGTTGCCTTGAATCGCGATCGCGTCAAACAATGCCGCCGAGAACGTGCTGGTGTCCGCAATCTGGTCAGCCGTCAACAATGTCGCCTGCGTGCCGCCTTCATCGAACCACTTCGCCAGCCGCCCCGCTTCGGCCGGATCGATCTTGAGCCGCGGCTCGGCCGTCCCGTGTTCAGGATTCCAGACCGCAACCCGCGGGGCCCTCTCGGCCTGCGCCGCGGGAATGATCAGGAACAGCGACATCATCAGAGCAAAAATCGGTCGAAACATGGCATCTCACGAACGGCAGGAAGAACGGCGTCGGCCCAGCACCAGCGCGCCGGTCAGCAACAAGGTCGCCATCGATGCGGGTTCGGGCACCACGAACGTCAATTGAGCGCCGGTGGGATTGTAGGTGATCCCGAACCGCTCGTCGGCCACGCCGTTGACGGTCAGGCTGTCGAAGGCGCCGGCGTACGAGCCGTAGGCCAGGATCGGAAGGCTGAAATCGGCGTTCGGAACGAACCCGTTGACGAGCCGGACATCAAGCGTGTCGCCCGAGCCGGCCAGATCGAGCAGGCCGGCGCCGGCGGTCCCGCCGCTGAGGACAAGCACGTCGTATTCACCGGTGGCCGCCCCGCCGACGTCGATGGACAACGTGCCGCCGGCGCCGAACGTGACGTTGGCGTCAACCAGTTCCAGCGTACCGACGCTGGCCAAGCCCGAACCATTGCTGCCGTTGCCGGGCGCGATCGTGCCGGTGTTGGTCAGCGCCAGCCGGCGGGCGTTGTTGACGCCGTCGTTGTAATCGAGCAGGTCGGACGCGCTGCCACCTTGGATCGTGCCACTGTTAGCAAACGTAGCGGCAGTGGAAGGTGATCCGCCGTTGGTTTGACGGGTGATCGTGCCAGCCGAGCCGCCGACCGTCCACGTGCCCGAGTTGGCGACAGAGGCGGTGCCGCTGGTTCCTTTGCTTCGCAGCGTGACTGCGCCGGCCTGCGAGAGTGATCCGGAGTTGGTTACGGAGACGTTGGCGTTGCCACTGCCCGTTGCGGCGTTGTCAACGGCAAGCCCGCCGGTTGCGCCGATCGTCGCAGACCCTGCGTTGCTGAACGCGATGGCATTCGACGTCGGATTTTGACTATTTGCGCCTGTCCGCTGTACGGACAGCGTGCCTCCATTGATGTCCAGCGTTGAACCCGCGGTAAACCGAACCGCCAGATCACTTGTCAGACCAGGGTTCGTAAAATTGCCATTCTGGGCGATGGCGCCATTGGCGGTCACGTTCACCGCACCGATGAAATTAAAGACCGGCGCATTGTTATTATTTTGGATGTTGCGGTCGTTGCTGATTTCCGACCCCGCCGCGTTGAACAGCACGGCGTTGGCGATCGTCGCGCCGTTACCGTTATTGGTGATATTGTTCGTGAAGCTGAGCTTGTTTCCGTTCAAGTTCAGGACGGCGCTTCCGACACCCGCAGACGCGTTGGCGGTGGCGCCAAACGGATTGACCGTATTCGCGCCGGCGCCGGAGTAACTGGTGGTCAACGTAAGGGGTGCGTTGAGCGTCAACTGGTTGACCGCGCCTCCCGTCGTCTGGGTGATGTTGAGAATGCCGATGGATGCCGCCGAGTCGACCGTCACCACGCGTGTGCCGCTGGTGACGTTGACCAGATGCCCGGCGGTCGTCGGGACGCCGCCTTGCCAGTTGGCGGCGGTGTTGAAGCTGCCGCCATTGTTGGGATCACCGTTGCCCGACCAGTCCCCTACCGCAGCGTGGCTGACCGACGCGACGGCGCTGACGGCGGCCATGCCGATAATCGAACGATTGACGAACTTGCGCATTGATTCTCCTCCGAACGAAGTGATGTGAGACCATTCAACCAACCCGACTACATCCGCTACATACAGGCAAGGTCATCCATTGCCGTTATTGGGCGGCGTAGTCGTAGTTCCGCGTGACGCTTCTCGTTTTGTCGTCCACCTGCCCGACGTGCCCGTCCACATAGACGACGTTTGCCAATCCCGCCTTCGTCGAGGAAGGCTTGTCCCGCTTGCCCGTGCCGTGCCGCAGTTCAGGCGGATATAAATAAGCATTCGCCGCAAGGGGATTGTCTGTCCAGGGGCGGGAGATCACCGGAGAATTATAGCCTTGCAGCGAAATGCGATCCCCGAAGAAGAAGATCTCCGAACTCCGGTTCACCATGGTGATTCTGACGTTCGTCGGCGTGGAGGCGCCGAGATCGAACTTGTTGTTCATTCCATAATGAACGGTATTGAACGAAAGTGGCGCGAGGGCAGGACAACGATACATCGGTTCGTTGGTCCAGGCGGTCATGGGATCGACGGTGCGGCGCAGGTAAGGCAGGACCGCCTTGATCCAGTCGGGGATGTTGACGGAGCCCGAGACGTAGTCGGTGTCGGCGCGGGGCAGCACGCCGCGCCAGTCATGGGCGTACATCAGGGCGGCGGTACCGATCTGGCGCAGGTTCGACTGGCACTTGGTGCTGTTCGCCGCCCGTCGAACACCGGCCAGCGCGGGCAGCAACAGCGAAATTAATACGGCGATTATCCCGATCACAACCAGAAGTTCGACCAGCGTGAAAGCCTGTCGTTTTCGCATATGCGGCTGCTCCTCTCTCCGCGACATCACCAACACGGACTCTATCCGCCAACAGTCGACTCACCGATGACCAGCAGAGGCTCGATTTCGTCGACAGCCATGGCGCCGGCACGCTGCTTCTCGTCCATCTGGCCATCCAGCAGTTCCAGCAGTTTTTCCGCGTACAGTCTCGGCCGCCGATCAACGGTGGTGAGACTGACGGGACTGAAAAACGACGCCGGCATCTGCGCGGATCCCGCGATCGCCACATCACGACCAAGGCGGATGCCCGCCTTCTGGGCTTCGCAAATCGCACCGATGGCGACCGGGTCGGAATATGCCATCAGGGCCGTGGGCGGCTTAGGCAGCTGCATGGCCTGACGGAAGAGCTGGCGCCCCGTCGGCAACGCATATTGCGGATGGTTCTGGTTCACATATTCAGGGAACGTACCGCGCGGCCCCTCGAGTCCGGCCGATCCCTCGGGCAGCGCGATGATCTCCAGTTCCACGCTGCCACTCGACGCGCCCAACACCACCAATTCTTCTCGAATCGCCGCTATCCAAGCCTGATACGCGCCTCCAAATGGACGAACGCCCGGCATAAGGGCCGCGATCCGACGATGGCCCAACCCGACCAGATGTCGAACCACCAGGCGAGCACTGGCGAGATTGGGATGCTTCATGTACGGCAAGCCCGAACCCTCGATCGGATTGCTGTAAAGCACCACCGGCATGTTCTCGCTCACCGCACGCCGCAAATAATGGTGTTGGGGCACATCCTCCCAACGTCCATAGCCGATCTTCACGATCAACCCATCCACACGCGATGCCAGCATGCTGCGGCAGGCGCGATCCTCAAGATCGTAATTGAACTCGGTCAACGCGATCCGCAGTTCGTTCCCCTTCGCTTCGACGCGCTGAAAAAGATGTTGAACAACCTCCACGTAAGGCGACAACACCACATCCGGCACAACAAGTCCGATGACGCCCGTCTTGGAAGAACGGATCCGCTGGGCGTTCCGATTGGGCACATAACCGATCCGCCGGGCGTGCTCCAGCACCCGCTGTCGTGTCTGGTTACTGATCCGTCCCTGGCCAGACAGCGCGAACGCGACGGTGGATCGGCCAAGCGATAGATCCGCAGCGATTTGTTTGATGCCAGCAGACATTGATGATTGTTAATCTACTGCTAGATCGTTCTATCGTCAATAATTTAATTATTTTCCATAAACTATTTTATTAAAAGCAATTAACTATTATTTTCCATCTGATGAATCGTACTAGCCATCTTTGGTGCCGCCTTGGGGCCACCTCTCTTTAAAATGACACGTTTTGCAGAAAGCGAGCAAAGGCGAACTAAATACTCATCCATGTCGATCGTCGATCAGTGATGACGCTGCATGATGCATCTCGTATGAACTTGATGGCGCCGAAGTTCCTACTGGGCGCATCGCAATTTGGCTCAAGAATGCGGTTTTGCCGAACGCATCGGCCCTGTTAAAGGCTGCAAGGCCGGACTCCAGGCATAGCTCACCGTCGTGTCGCCGGAGGCGCGTTCTTCCAGCACCTGCCAGGCGGCGCTGAAGTACTGATCCGTTGAGCCTTCCTCGATCCGGCGGGTGAGGCCATCGTACTCGTAGCGGATCAGGCTGGATTCACCGTCTTCGGCTTCAACCAGCCGATTCCACGCGT
>JBBCIV010000110.1:0-21614 GCA_037189665.1 Phycisphaerae bacterium
GTTCAACGGTTCGGGCACCACCAGCGTCAGCGCCGCGCTCAACGGCCGGCGGTTCGTCGGGTTTGATATGAGCGCTGAATACGTCGCCTACGCCCGCAAGCGCGTCGAGCACGCGCTGGAAGTGAAGCAGGGCAACGCGACCGACCTGTTCGCCAAGGAACGCCGATCCAAAGTCCAAACCAAGACCGACGCTTTCGGCCGCGAACGCGTGAAGCGCGGGCCGCGGAAAAAGCGGGCCGTAGAGGCCTGATCGCTTACCGCAGCAGCCGCAGCGCGTTCAGCACGACGACGATCGTCGATCCCTCGTGCAGCAGCACCGCCAGACCCAGGCTGGTAAAGCCCATCGCCGCCAGCGGCGCGACCACGCAGATGACCCCCAGCGCGACGATCAGATTTTGAATCACGATCCGCCTTGCTCGCCGCGATAGCCGCAATGCGTCGGCAAGCCGCGTCAGATCGTGGCCCATGAGCACGACGTCGGCGGTCTCCATCGCCACCTGCGTGCCGGCGGCGCCCAGCGCGATGCCGACCTGGGCGCGGGCGAGCGCGGGGGCGTCGTTCACGCCGTCGCCGATCATCGCGACATCGCCGAAGCGGCATTTCAGATCGTCGATGAGCGCCAGCTTTTGTTCGGGCAGCAGATCGGCGTGGACGCTGGAAATGCCGAGCGTCGAGGCGACTGCGCGGGCGGCGGGGGCGTTGTCGCCGGTGAGCATCGCGATCTCGGAGACGCCCGCGTTGCGGAGCGCTTCGACCGCGCGGCGCGCGGTGGGACGAGGCTGGTCGATCAGGCCGATGAGCGCCACCGGCTGTTCGTCGCGCGTCACCACCACCAGCGTGCAGCCGGCGGCGAGAAGTCGCTGACGTGCCTCGCGCAAGTTGTCCGGCCAGCGGTCGGCGTTGCCGGCGAGGGTGGATTTGCCGATGGCGTAAGCATGCCCACCGATCCGTCCGACCATGCCAAGGCCGGCGCGCTGGGCGACGTCGTCGGCGTCGGGAAGCGCGAGCGACCGCATTTTGGCTGCCTCGACGATAGCGGTGCCGAGGGGGTGATTGCCGTGCCGTTCGATCGCGGCGGCGATGGCGAGGGCGTGGTCGGCGTTGATCGAGTCGGCCGTCACCACGGTGGATACCGTCGGCCGGCCGGAGGTGAGCGTGCCAGTCTTGTCGAGCGCGACGGCCTTGACGCGCGCCAGCGATTCGAGGTGCGCCCCGCCTTTGATCAGCACGCCGATCCGCGCCGCCTTCGCCACCCCGCACAGCACCGCCGCCGGCGTGCCGATCGCCAGCGCGCACGGACTGGCGGCCGTCAGGAAGCCCATCGCCTGGTAGAACCAGCCGCGCCACAGCGACGCCACGTCCGCCTGTCGATGCCCGATCCCCAGCAGCGGCGGGATCACGATCACGCCCAGCGTGATGACGAACACGATCGGCACGTAGTAGTGCTCCACGCGATCGGCGAAGCGCTGCGTGGTCGATTTCTGCTCCTGCGCCTCGGCCACCATGCGGATGATCCGCGCCAGCGTCGATTCGCTCACAGGCCGCAATACCGTGGCGATCAGCCGGACTTCGCCGTTCAGCGTGCCGGAAAACAGCTCGTCGCCCGGCGATTTTGGCACGGGGACCGATTCGCCCGTAATGGAGGATTGATCGAGTTCGCCTTCGCCTTCCGCCAGCGTCGCGTCTACGGCAACGCGGTCGAAGGGGCGGATGAGAATGCGATCTCCGGCGACGAGCGCATCGGCTTTGACGGTGGATTCGAGGCCGGACGCGTCGAGCCGAATGGCGATATCGGGGGCGAGCCGGGTGAGCGATTCGATCGCGCGCCTTGCTCGCCCGAGCGCCAGGTGCTCGCCGGCCGACCCCGCGCCGAAAAGGAAGAGCAGGAACGCGCCTTCCTCAAACTTGCCCATCGTCGCCGCCCCGATCGCGGCGGCGAACATCAGCACGTCCACGTCGAGGCGGAATTTCAGCAGAATTTCGACGGCGGCAGGGAACGTCCGCGTACTGGCGGTGACGGCGGAGATCGCCAGCAGCGCCAGCCGGAGCCACGCCGGGCCGTATTGCAGGTGAACGAGAAATCCCGCCAGCAGCGTCAGTCCGCTGATGGCGATAAGCGTGATCTCATTGTTGCGCCTCAGCCAGTCGCAAGCCCGACGCAAGCGCGATCGCGTTTCCGAACTGGTGGCGGCGAAGAGCGATTCGGCCAGACGGCAGGCGCCGAAACCATCAAGGTTTTGCAACGAGCGGGGATCGAAGTGGTCCTGGTCATAATCGACCTGCAGGACGGCGCCCTCGAGGTGGACATCGACGACGCCGGGCAGGTCGCGGAGTTGCTCACGAATGCAGACGTCGCAGTGACCGTGGGGGTGGTCGGCGGGGTCGTCGCATTGACCGGGAATGGGAAGCTCGACGTGCTTCATATCCGCTGCATTGACGCTAGGGGTTCCGACCGCGGAACACAATGGTCGCCCGCAAATAGGGTTGCGACTCAATCTTGCCAACGCTGACGCTTATGCCGATGCGCGGGCAGCATCCGCGCCGGCGGGCGCACGAAATGCGCTCGCTTGGAGAGCGAGATGGCTATTTCCAGCAATCCTGCGGCGATCCGTCGTCTGGCACGGCGATTGTTTCTCTCCGTTGTTGGATGTCGTGCGCACATGGAGGTGCGAAGTGAATGAGAGCGTGCTGAACCTCGGAGAGAAGATCGTGCTTGCCGCCCGGCTGGCCGCGATCGAGCACGTCCGGCAGGCGATCGTCGAGCAGGATTCCCGCGTCAAGCGCCTCGAGGCCACCACGGACGGCCTCGACGCCGAAGACCTGCAGGAATTCGTCCGAATGAAGTGGCGCGGCTTCTACGCCGTCGCCCAGCGGGGGGCCGCATGATATACGGCATGTACCTCTCGGCGACCGGCATGGTGACCAACGCTCACCAGCAGGACGTCATCGCGAACAACCTTGCCAACGCCGATACCGGCGGCTTCAAGCGGTCGATGGCGCTGGTCGAGGCCCGCCGCGTGGAAGCGCAGGTCACCCGCGCCCGAGGCGACGCCCATCCGCTGCTCGACAACATCGGCGGCGGCCAACTGCTGGCGCCGACGTTCGTCGATTTCACGCAGGGCACGATCGAACAGACCGGAAACCCCCTCGATACCGCCATGAGCGGCGAAGGCTTCCTGGCGGTGAACGACGCCGACGGGCAGGTTCGCCTCACGCGGGCCGGGGCGCTGATGGTCGACCATCAGGGCCAGCTCATCACCGCCCAGGGCCATCAGGTGCTGGATCGCGAACGCAAGCCGATCGTGCTCCAGGGCATTCCGCAACGGGAGCTGACGATCGGCTCGCGCGGCGAACTCCGCCGGGGGCAGGAATTGCTGGCCAACATCGGGCTTTTCGAGTCCAGCGACCCGAAAAGCCTGCGTCCGGTCGGCGAAAACCTGCTGGCGCTGGTCGGCGACGCCCGAATGGTGCCGGCGCGCGGACAACTCATCGGCGGGGCGCTCGAACAATCAAACGTCGATCCGGCCACCGAGCTCACGCGGCTGATGGAAACGCAGCGGCTGCTCGAACTCAACGCCAACATGATCAAGTACCAGGATTCAACCCTGGCGAAACTGGTGAACGAAGTAGGGAAGATCGGATAAAGGAGACGCCGCGTAAGGCGTGTCAAATGCCGCGTGAGAATGCCTCACGTCGCCTGCGACCCGCGATACGCAGCACGCGAATTCATGGCCATCACCGCACTCAACTCCGCCGCCACCGGTCTTCGGGCGCTCTCGACGCGCATCGACGTCGTCGCGAACAACCTCGCCAACGCCGACACCACGGCCTTCAAACGCCAGCGGTGTAATTTCGAAGACCTGATGTACCTGGCGATGAAGCAGCCCGGTGCCCAGAACGCCTCGGGCGAACTGTCGCCGGCGGGCATTTTCGTCGGCCTGGGCGTGCGCGTCAGCAACACCCAGCTTGACCTCGAACAGGGCTCGCTCGAAAGCTCCGGCCGGCAGTTCGACGTGGGCATCTCCGGGCAGGGCTTCTTCCGCGTGAAGATCGACCCGTCCATCGGCGACGGCGTGGCCTACACCCGCAACGGCAACTTCTTCGTCAATAACAACAACGAACTGGTGCTCGGCATGGGCGACGGCTATCGCCTCGAACCCCCGATCACCATTCCGCCGAACTCCACCGAGATCAACATCAGCCAGTCGGGCACCGTGCAGGTGCTGCGGGCCGGGCAGATCCAGAAGGAAACGGTCGGCGAAATTCGCCTCTTCCAGTTCGTGAATCCCAACGGCTTAAACCTTTTGGGCAGCAGCCTTTATCAGGAAACCGACTCCTCCGGCGACGCCACCGAAACCCGCCCCGGCGAAAACGGCGCCGGCCAGCTGCTGCAAGGCTTTCTGGAAGGCAGCAACGTCGATCCGGTGAAAGAGCTGGTCACGCTGATCAAAACCCAGCGGGCCTTCGAGTTGAACAGCCAGAGCATCCAGACCGCCGACCAGGCGTTGCAGACCATCGGTAACCTCCGTCGCTTCTAGTCGTAGCCGGCGGACGAAGGATGTCCGCGTCGGATGAAAGCGGGTGTCGATATGCGAAAAAACCAGGAGCAAAACGCGATCCGCGTGATGTTGTTCATGATCGTGCTCGCGATGCTGGCGCAGCTCGCCTCGGCCCAGTTGGCCAAAGGGCAGCAGGAGCGGTTTTTGCGTTCCGACACCGCGTCGGGCGTGGCGGTGGAGTTGCGCGGCGAATCGACCATCCTCGGCGGCGAGGTGCGGTTTCGGCAGATCGCACGGTGGGCCGACGCCGACAAGGCCACCTTCGAGCCGCTGGGCGACCTCATCGTGGCGCGCCTGAGCGACAAGCAGTCGGTCCGGACGATCGGCATCGCCGAGCTGCGCACGCTGCTTCGCGATGCCGGCGTCAACACGTCGATGATGAACTTCACCGGCTCGCTGTCGTGCACTGTCACCCGCGGCGACGCCGACGTACCGCAAGATCAGAAGCTGGATCAGTTGATCGAAGCCAAAACGCCGGCGGAGCAGCACGCCCGGCCGGTGATCGAATCGCCGATGGAAGCGGAGCGCGGGCCGCGGTCGCTTCAGGCGATCCTGACCGCCGACCTCGCCTCGCGACTGAACATCCCGGCCGCAACGCTGCAGGTCGCGTTTCGGACCGAGGACGAAAAACTGCTCCGCCTGAGCGAGCCGCAATTTCAGTTCACGATCAACCCGCAGCGCGTCGGCAACCTGGGCGACGTGTCGTGGCACGTGTCGTTCAACAACGGCGGCAAGACGACGCGAACGTTCGTGCAGGCGCGGGCGCTGGCATGGCAGGACCAGTTGGTCGTCTCCCGGCCGCTTGGCGTAGGGCAGGTGATCACAGAGGGCGACGTCATCGAACGCCGCACGCTGGCAGATCAGGTGTCGGACGACCCGCTGCTGAAGCGCGATCAGGCGGTCGGCCAGCAGGCGGCGCGCGACCTCAAGCCCGGCATGGTCCTCACCGGCCGGCTGGTGGACGCGGTGCAGCTCGTCCGCCCGGGGCAGTTCGTCACGATCGAGCAGAACAACGGCGGGGTGACCGTCCGAATCGTCGCCCGCGCCATCGACGGCGGAAAGTTTGGGCAGACCGTCCGCGTGAAAAACGAGGCGACGCGCGAAATCTTCCGCGTCACCGTCACCGGCCCGCAGCAGGCGTCCATCAATCCGCCGGGGTCGATGAACGAATCGAACGGCGTGGCTCGGGCACACTGATTTTGGGGTGCTGTAATAAGTGCTGTTTCTGGAGTACGTGATGCTGAAAAAGCGATTGTCTTTCCTGGTGATGTCGGCGTTAACCTGGGCAGCGTTTCCTGCGCTGGCTCAGGATCAGGCGTCGCCATCGCCCACGCGCTCGGTTTCGGCCCCGCCTCAGTTGAACCTGAACGCGCCCCCGCCGAACGTCGGCGAGCTGCTGCGTCGCAACAACGGTTCCCTCTTCCGCGCCGCCGTCGCGATGCCGGACGATCCGCGGCTGGTCCGCGCGTCGGACGTGAACCCGTTCGCCGTGCCGCCCAGCAAGCCTCGCACGCTCCAGAAGCACGACCTCGTGACGATCGTCGTCCGCGAGCAAAGCGAGTTTTCCAGCGAGGGCACGCTCGAAGGCAAAAAGGACGCCAAGATCGACGCCAAGATCGAACAGTTCCCCACGATTGACCTGTCCAACTTCGCGTTCAAGAACACCGTCGGCTCGATCCAGCCGCAGGTGAAGCTCTCCGGCACCCGCGACTACAACGGCGAGGGCAACGTCGATCGCAAGGACAGCTTTACGGCCCGCATCCAGGCCGAAGTGGTGGACGTGAAGCCCAACGGCACGCTTGTTCTACAGGCCCGCAAGCGGATCACCACTGACGAAGAAGAACAACTGTTCATGCTCAGCGGCGTCTGCCGCGTGCAGGACATCCAGCCGGACAACACGGTGCTGAGCACGCAGTTGTTCGACCTGGAATTGCGAAAAACGCATACCGGCGTCGTCCGCGACTCCACCAAGCGCGGCTGGATGCCGCGCGCGCTGGATTGGCTGAATCCGTTCTAGGCGTCGGCGTGCTGGCTTGTGTTGTGTGGGTCTATCCATGGATGGAACGACGATGAAGAACTGGATGTTCATCAAGTTGCTGGCGATGGGGCTGATGCTTTCGACATCGGCCGTTGCCGACGCCGCGCGGATCGCGGATGTGACGCGCCTGGGCAACCAGCGCACCAACGTCATTACCGGCTGGGGCCTGGTCTTCGGCCTTCGCGGCACGGGCGACGGCGGGAACTACCTGCCCGCAATGCGCCCGTTGGCGGAGATGCTTCGCCGGCACGGCAACCCCACCTCCGTCCTTGAACTGGGCAGCGCCAGCAACGTCGCGATCGTGACCCTGACCGCCACCGTGCCCGCCACCGGCGCCCGCGATGGCGATAAGCTCGACGTTTACGTCACCAGCGTCGGCGCCGCCAAGTCCCTCAGCGGCGGACGGCTGTTCGTCACGCCGATGGAGTTCCGGTTTCAGGAAAAATCGGTCCTCGTCGGATGGACGCAAGGCCCTGTCAGCATTGAAGATACGGCTATCCCAACGGTCGGCGTCATCAAGGGCGGGTGCGTGCTGGACGTCGATCTTCCCAACGGCCAGGTCGACGCCGGCGGGCAGTTCAAGCTCATCATCGACGACCCCAGCGCCACCTGGACGATGAGCAGCAACATCGCCAAGATCATCAACGACTCCGAAGACGGCCAGACCTGGGCGTGGGCGATCAGCGAAAAGGAAGTGGTCGTCCGCATCCCCCCCGCCGAGCAGAACCGCCCGGACAGCTTCATCGCCCGGGTGCAGCGCCTTCCCCTCCCCATCGTCGCGGCCGAGGCGCGGGTGATGATCAACGAGCGGACCGGCACCGTCGTCATCACCGGCGACGTCGAGATCAGCCCCGTCGTCATCAGTCACAAGGGCCTGACCATCAGCACTGTCAATCCGACCCCGGTCCCCAGCCCTCGCACCCCGGTCGTCACCGACCGCGACTTCCTCGCCCTCGACACCACCAACGCCGGCGGCGCCAAGGTGCAGGACCTGATCAACACGCTCGACCAACTCAAAGTGCCGATCCAGGACCGCATCGCGATCCTGAAGGAACTTCACAAGACCGGAAAGCTGCACGCGAAGCTGATCGTGGAGTGACACCGCTACAACACGTAAACGAACCGGAACCTTCAAACCTTCCCGTGAATCGGGAAGGTTTTTTTGCTTGGTGAGGTCGGCCGTTTTTCCGGCTGGCACACCCGTTGCCATGTACGTCTTCCGTCGGAGACACACATGGTGACAACCCCGCTGGATACGCGGAAATTCACGATTGATCAGCTCCCGGTGTTCGGGCAAACGCAGGGTTCGCGCTCGCTTGAGGCAATTTCTGCGCTTCCCCGTCAGGGCAATGACCGCGTGCTATCGCAGGACGATAAATTAGAGGCGGCGGCGCGGCAGCTCGTTGGCAGCACGTTCTTCGGAACGCTGTTGAAGCAGATGCACGACAGCCCCTTCAAGAGCGAGATCTTCTCCGGCGGCCGGGGCGAGCAGGCGTTTTCGCCGTTGATGGACCAGCACCTGGTCGATCGCATGAGCCGCACCGCCGGCGACAAGCTGGTGAGGCGGATCGTCAAGCAGTTCCGAAAGGACGCCGCCGCCCAGCGCGAGCGCGGGCTGGACGCGTACCGCCATCAATCCGAAGCCCAGCAGACCCCGAACCAGAAGGAGGCCGGTCATGTCGGTACCGATCGGCGAGCTTGAAAAACTCCTGACGACGATCGTCGCGGAACACCGCGTGCTGTCGGACGCCGTCCAGGCCCACCAGGACGCGATGCGGCAATTCCGTTTCGACGACATGAACGCCGCCCAGGAGGCGATCGAGGCATCGCGAACGCGCCTTGTCCTCCAGGAAGCCCGCCGGCGGATGATCGTTCAGCAGGTGGTTCGCCTGCACAAGTTGCCCGCCAACGCGTCCTTGCAGCAGATCGCCGATGCGGCGCCGCAGTTCCGCAAAAGCCTGGTGAAGCTCCGCGACGAACTGAAGTTCATCACCGGGCAGATCACCCGCAAGACCACGATTTCCGGCAAGGTGGCCGGCGCGTTGCTGGGCCACCTGAACACCGTCGTTCGCGTCGTCGCCGGCGCGGTGCAGCAGGCGGCCGTTTACACGAAACAAGGCATGCCGACCGTTTCGGCACGCATCGGCGTGATGGAAGCCGTTGGATGAAGCAGGGCTGAGCGCTCTTTATGTCTCTCACCGCCACACTCAATCTCGCCCGCAACGGCCTGGCCATCAATCAGATGGCCATCCAGACGGTCGGCAACAACATTGCCAACGTCGGGAACGAGAACTACACGCGCCAGCGGGCCGAGATCACCACCGCCCGCGATCAGCGGATCGGCGCGGGGATGTACATCGGCAACGGCGCGCGGCTGGACGGCATCCACCAGCAGATCGACGAGGCGCTGGAAGGCCGCATCCGCAACTCGCTGGCCGACGCCGAGAACGCCGGCGTGCAGCAGCAGTGGCTCAGCCGCGTCGAATCGGTCTTCAACGAGTTGACCGATCAGGATCTCTCCACACAGCTCAGCCAGTTCTTCAACTCATGGTCCGATCTGGCCAACAAGCCGCAGGACCTCGGATTGCGCCAGGTCGTCACGCAGAACGGCCAGAGCGTTGCTTCGTGGTTCCGCCAGATGAATACGGAGATGGAATCGCTCCGCGTTGATCTCGGCGAAAAGCTCAAGGGCGCCGCGCTGAAGGCCGACGAACTGTCGAACCAGATCGCGGAGCTCAACACCGAGATCGTAAAGGCCGAATCCGGCGGGCTTGGCGGCGAGGCGATGGGGCTGCGCGATCAGCGCAACGCCGCGTTGAAGAAGCTCTCGTCGCTCATCGACGTGACGACGATCGAGCAGGCCAACGGCGTGGTGAACGTCTACGTCGGCTCCGAGCCGCTCGTGTTCGACGGCCGCTCGCGCGGGGTGACGACGGAGAACGATACGATCGACGGCAAGGTCGTCACCAAGGTGATCTTCAAGGCCAACGGCGGCGAGCTGAAGAACGAGTCGGGCGAGATCGGCGGGCTCATCAAGGTGCGCGATGCCCTCGATGACACCAACGAATCGCTCGACGCGCTGGCGTCGTCGCTGTCGTTCGAGCTGAACAAGATCCACTCGTCCGGCCAAGGACTGGCGGGCGTGGCGTCGGTCGTCGGCGCCACCACCATCACCGACACGACGGCGGCGCTGAACGACAAGAATTCGGGCCTCAAGCAGTTTCCCAGCAGCGGCAGCCTCGTCGTTCACATCAAGGATAAGGCCAGCGGACTTTCGACCAGCACGCTGGTGCAGATCGACCTCGACGGCGTCGGGACCGATACCTCGCTCGACAGCCTGATCGCCCAGCTCGACGCGATCGACGGCATCACCGCCGCCAGCAACGGCGGGCGGCTGCAAGTTACCGCCGACAACGCGCCGGCCACCGAGATCAGCTTTTCACAGGATAGCTCGGGCGTGCTCGCGGCGCTGGGCGTGAATACGTTCTTCACCGGCACCGAAGCGGGCAATATTGAGATCAACCAGGCGCTGCTCGGCAACCCCCAACTGATCGCGGCCGCCAAGAACGGGAACGCGGGCGACAACCAGACCGCCCGCGCCATCGCCAACCTCGAAACCCTCGCCCTCGCCTCGCTCGACGGCCAAACGCTCAGGACGCGGTACGAAGGCATGATCAGCGATATCGCGACCCAGTCTTCCACCGCCAGCGCCAGCGCCGAGGCCAGCGCCGTGGTGCTCGAAACGCTTCAAGCCCAGCGCGAGGCGGTCAGCGGCGTGAGCCTGGACGAAGAGGCGATCAACCTCATGCGATACCAGCGTGCTTTCCAGGGCGCGGCCCGCGTGGTGACGGTCGTTGACGAACTGATGCAGACGATGCTTGGAATGGTGCGTTGATCAGACGGGCGACTGACACACATGGCAATCCTTCCCGCCAACCTCTCCCGCGTCAGCAATGTGTTGCGAGCCAACACGTCGCTGAACCAGATCTCGCGCACGCAGGCCGCGCTGATGCGCGCCCAGAACGAGCTGACCACCGGCCGGCGGCTGAACGCGCCGTCGGACGATCCGGGCGAGGCTTCCATTGCGGTGCAGATCCGCAAGACGCTGGAAAAACGCGAGGCGTACGACAACAACCTCCGCCGTGCCGGCAACGCGCTGAGCGAGGTGGATTCGACGCTCGGCGACGTGACGAACCTGCTGCTCGAGGCCGAGCAGATCGCCAGCGCCAACGTCGGCGACTCGGTCACCCAGGACGAGCGCACCGCGGCGGCGGCGGTGGTGAAGAGCATCTACTCGCAACTGGTGACGCTGGGCAACAAGAGCTTCGAGGGCAGCTACCTCTTCGCTGGCGACAAGCTCGACCAGCCGCCGTTCGAAGAGTTCGCCGGCGGCGTGAAGTTCGTCGGATCGGCAACGGTTCTGAAGAACGACTTCGACGAAGCCACGGCCGGGCAGTTCCAGGTCAACGGTGCCGAAGTGTGGGGCGCGCTCTCCACCCGCATCGAATCCTCGGCCGACAACACGCCTGTCCTGGCCGCTTCCACCCAGATCAAAGACCTGCGCGGCACGACGCTGGAGGGCGTTCAGCTCGGCACGATCCGCCTCTCCGACGGTACGTCGGTGGCGAACGTCGACCTGCAGGGCGCGGACACGATGCAGGACATCCTCGACCGCATCAACAACGCCGGCATCGGCTCGCTGACCGCGACCATCAACGCCGGCGGCAACGGCATCGCGATCTCCGGGGGCGCGGGCGACGACATCACCGTGCTCGACATCGGCGGCGGACGGACGGCCAATGACCTGGGCATTCGCACGACGGTATCCGCCGGCGCGGGCGTGCCGGTCGTCGGGGCGGACCTGTCGCCGAAGATCACGAAGCTGACGCCGATCGCCGCGCTGAACAACGGCGCGGGCATCGATCCCGCCGGGCTGGTCATCAGCAACGGCGCAAAGTCGGCGACGGTCGACCTGTCGGGCGCCAACACCGTTGAAGACCTGCTGAACGCGATCAACGGCGCGGGCGTCGGCGTGCTGGCGGAAATCAAGGAAGACGGCACCGGCCTTCGCCTGCTGAACCCGACGCAGGGCAACGAGATGCGCGTCGGCGAGAACGGCGGGACGACCGCGCAGGACCTGGGCCTGCGATCGTTCGAGCCGGCCAGCAAGCTGCTGGACCTCAACGCCGGCAAAGGCGTTCGCACGGTGGACGGCGTCGACTTCCGCATCACCGATTCGGCCGGCGTGGCGTTCGACGTCGACCTGACCAGCGCGACGCAATCGATTCAGGACGTGATCGACGCGATCAACGCCGCCGCCACCGGCGCGGGCGCCGGCGTGGCGGCGAGCTTCGCCGCCACCGGCAACGGCATCGTCCTGACCGACACCGCAGGCGGCGCCGGGACGATCGCGGTCGCCTCGCAAAACTTCTCCCAGGCCGCCGCCGACCTGGGCCTCGATGAGCAGCCCTCCGGCAACGTCATCGCCGGCCGCGACGTGCACCAGGTGGTGGCGCAGGGACTGTTCGCGAACCTGAACAAACTGCAGACCGCGATGCTCGACGGCAACCAGGCTGCCATGACCGAGGCCGCCGAGGCGATCAAGCTCGACTACGACCGCGTCGTCCGCATCCGCGGCGAGGTGGGAGCGAAGGTGAAGGACATCGAGACGCGCCAGCTGCGGCTCGAGGACCAGAACCTCACGACCAAAGCGCTGCTGTCGGAGATCGAAGACGCGGATTTCAACGAGGCGATCACGCGTTTCTCGCTGCTGCAGACGAGCCTGCAGGCCAGCCTGCAGACGACGGGTCAGACGTTAAGCCTGTCGCTGATCGATTTCCTGAGATGAACCTCCTGCGGCCGATAATTTTCGATCGGACTGGCACGATGATTGCATTTACTACATTAAGTATTTACTGCAACGCTCTGCGGTGCGGAAAATGCAGGTGAGGCGCAGAAATAGTTGCGCGGGACGCGCAAGACTTGCGAGGGGTGAGGCATCGGTGTTGTGGATAACCGGTGCACGCGGCGTGGAAGGCCGCGACGAACGCGGAACGCGGCGTTCGGAGTTGAGACGGAATTTCGCGTGGGAACGGGCGGAAGCCTGTCACGCGGCGGTCACGCGAGGAAGCGCGTGATCGGATGAGGCACACAGTGAGTTTGTGATGTGCAGATCGGCTTGGCGTCGGTGGACACGACGCAGGCGGATCACGCGGCCGAAGGATCGGCTCGCGGCACGAAGGTTGGACCCTTGGGTTCGCCAGGGACCGGCGAACCGCGGACGGCAATCCCGCCGCCGCAGACACGAAACGGAGTTCGTATGGAGATCGTTACCTCACGATTCGGAACGCTGACAGTCGAGGATGAACGCATCATCACGTTCACCAAGGGACTGCTCGGCTTTCCCGGTCGCACGAAGTTCGCCCTCATTCAGACCAGCGAGGAGAACTACTTCTTCTGGCTGCAAAGCATCGAGGACCCGAACCTCGCGTTCGTCGTGACCGACCCGACCACTTTCTTCAAGGACTACGAGGTCCCGCTGCGCGAAGAGACGCAGTTGGAACTCGAGCTGTCCGACCCGCAGGCCGCCCAGGTCTTCGTCATCTGCAACAAGATCGGCGAATGGCTCACCGGCAACCTGCTGGGCCCGATCGTGGTCAACGTCGCCAACTGCTTCGCCACCCAGGTCGTGCTGACCGAGAAGAAGTGGAACACGCGACAGCCGTTGCTGAAGCTCCAGTCCGAAGTGCTGGCGAAATCTGCCTGATACAACCGGCGGATCAAGCGTCACTACTGCGGATCGTTTAGTCAGGGATCGCGCCAAGGGCGAGCGCCCCTATGCTTAGTCATGGGCCCACGCCAGCCGCCGCGCGACACGCACGACGGATCGTGCGCGTAATCCGAGGCCTGCGGCCACCACGTGCGCCGTGCGCTTCGCTCAACCCAACAGGAGCCAGCAATGCTAGTTCTGTCACGTCAACGCGACGAAACAATCATGATCGGCGATGACATCGAGGTCACCGTCGTTGATATTCGCGGCGACAAAGTTCGGCTCGGCATCACCGCGCCGAAGGAAATCGCCGTACACCGGAAGGAAGTTTACGAGGCCATCAAGCGCGAGAACCGCGCTGCCGCCCAGGTGAAGCCGGAAGACATCACCGGGCTCGGCAAGGTCGGCCCGAAACCTTCTACGGATCAGAATAAACCTCAGTCGTAAGGAACGATTAACAAGGTCTCCAACGAGCGGCCCTGGTCGGCCGCCCTCAAATGAAGCGCTTGCGAGATGCGGCGCTTCGAACGGGCAAAGGACGCCCGTCCTCAACATCAATCATGGAGGATTGACATGTCCCGCATCAACACGAACGTCTCGGCACTGACCGCCCAACGCGGACTCTCGCGATCGCAGCAGGCGCTGGGCAACACGCTCGAACGCCTTTCCACCGGCCTTCGCATCAACCGCGGCGCCGACGACCCCGCCGGCCTGATCGCGTCGGAGTCGCTCCGATCCGAGATGAGCGGCATCAAGCAGGCCATCGATAACTCGCAGCGCGCCAGCAACGTCATCGCCACCGCCGAGGCGGCGCTGAGCGAGATCGCGTCGCTGCTCCTGAACGTCAAAGACATGGTCATCGAGGCCGCCAACTCCGGCGCGCTCTCGCGGGAGGAGATCGAGGCCAACCAGCTTCAGGTCGATTCCGCGATCGAGTCCATTACCCGGATCTCCAACACCACGACGTTCGCGGGGCTTCGCCTCATCGACGGCAGCCTTGACTACATCACGTCCGGCGTCACGAACTCGGCGTTCACGAGCCTGCAGGTCAACCAGGCCAACTTCGGCACCGCCGACTTCATCCCGGTGAACGTCGACGTCATCACTTCGGCCCAGCAGGCGCAGCTTCAGTTCCGCGCCTCGGCGACGACGGGAACCGTCACGCTCGAGATCAACGGCGTCGAGGGCGTCGATACGCTCACCTTCGCCTCGGGCACCGGCGCGGGCGCGATCATCAGCGCGATCAACCGCGTGCAGGACGTCACCGGCGTTCAGGCGATCGCGATCAACTCGTCCAACGTCAACTCGGGCGTGGCGTTCGTGTCGCACGGCTGGGGCTCGCGGCAGTTCGTCACGATCAAGGCCCAGCAGGGCACGTTCAACACCGTCGATGTCGACGGCGCCGCCCGCACCCGCGACACCGGCCGTGACGCGCAGGCGACCATCAACGGGGCGCTCACCGTCGGCGACGGCCTGAAGGTGAAGCTCAACACCTCCACGCTCGACCTGGAACTCGAACTCGACTCCGCCTTCGGCGAAGGCCAGCAGAGCTTCGCGATCACCGGCGGCGGGGCGTTGTTCCAGCTGGGGTCGAAGGTCAACGCGAACCAGCAGGTGAACATCGGCATCCAGTCGGTCGCCGCCAGCAAGCTGGGCGACAACGACATCGGCTTCCTGAACGACATCATCGCCGGCGGCGGGGCGTCGCTCATCTCGGGCAACTCCGCCGCGGCGAGCAAGATCATCGAGAAGGCGATCTCGCAGGTCGCCGTCATGCGTGGCCGGCTTGGCGCGTTCGAGAAGAACACGCTCGAGACCAACATCAACTCGATGCAGATCGCGCTGGAGAACGTCACCGCCAGCGAGTCGAGCATCCGCGACGCCGACTTCGCCTACGAGACGGCCCAGCTCACCCGTAACCAGATCCTCACCCAGGCCGGCACGAGCGTGCTCGCAACGGCGAACACCACGCCGCAGCAGGTGCTGTCGCTGCTGCAGTAAGCAGCGGCGGCGGCCCGATCGCTGAGATCTGACGCGCAACAGTCTGGAAGGAGTCCCGCGGGGTCGGCTTGTCCGACCCTGCGGGCGTTTGCGCGCTCGCTTGCTAGCTAGACGTCCAGTCCCCACTGCCGGAAGAACTGCTTGATCAGGGGCTGGATGTCGTCGTGCAGTTTCTGGTTGGCAAAGCCGGCCCACGACAGGCTGGTGGTGCAGTCGAGCGGGCCGTCGAGCGGCTGGCCGAGGCCGTCGGTGATGAGGACGCCGGCCTCCTCCGCCACCAGCAGTGTGGCGCAGTCGTACGGGTGGACGCAGAGCCCTTCCTTCTGCGGCAGGCATCGGTAGAAGATCGGCCGCAGGTCGGCGTTGAAGCGGTCGTGTCCGACGATCAGTTCGTAGAACTGCCCGCCTGTGCTGATGTACTGGTCTTCGAACACCATCGCCTTGGTGATGTCCGCCGGGCCCAGCAGGTGGGCGACGATGTGTTCCATCAGCTCGCCCGCCAGCACCTTCGTGCCGGGGAAGAAGTTGACGACCGATCCGAACCCGTGCTTGATCGTCTCGGCCCGGCTGACGCCGAACTTCAGCGGTTCGGCATTGCCGGTGCGCAGGTCCACGCGATGCCCGTGCGCGCCCTTCCCCTTGATCGCCCACAACACGTCGGCGTGGCCCATCTTGCTGGTGGGCAGCTCGGTCATCGCCGCCACTTCGATGTCGCGAAGGCGCGTGTTCGGCCCCCTGTTCGGCGCCACGCCCGCCAGCGCCCACGCGGGGCGCTTGTCGTACATGATGCCGCGCGTGCCGTCGATCGGATCGACGATCACGCGGATCTGCGCGTCGTCCTCCGATGTTCCACGTGGAAAGACGACGTTGCCCTCGTTGCCGTCGGCGTCGTGCATGCCCTCGGCGATCAGCACCAGCGGCGTGGTCTTGCCCCACTCCTCGCAGAACGCCTCGAGGATCGGATCGACCTCCGCGTCGATCGCGTAGATCGTATCGGCGGCGGTGGTGTGGGCGACGGCGTGGAGGTCCTGCTTGTCGCGCGCCGCGATCAGCGCGTCGCGCACGGCGGACTGGAACTCGACGAGACGGGCAAGGATGGATTCGTGCGATTCGGTCATGTTGGTTCGTTTCCCGGTGCGCGCAGCCGCGCGTTAGCGATGTCAGGGCACCTTTCCTACGCTTTTCCGGGCGTCTGTCCAGTGACGGCGCTCGCGTCGCCGAGGATCGCCACGCGATCCGGCCGGGCGAAGCCGGCGCCGTAGAAGCCCTGATGCTCGTTGGCGCGAACCCAGTCGACGATCGCGTCGGCGTCGCCCGTATCAACGCCGGCGTCGGCGCCGAGGCTCTTGTGGGCGGCGTAGAGCAGATGGCCGGCCTTGTTCAGCTCCTTCGTGCGGTCGCCGGCGGGGGCGAGTTGCAGGGCTTCGATGAACGTGCGCGTGCGATTGGCGCCGAAGACGTGGAAGTCGGCGGCGGTCTGCACGGCGTAATGATGATCGGGCTCGACGTGCAGCGACCGATCCGCCAGCCGGCCATAGTGGAGCAGGAACGCGCCGCCCTTGGTCGTCTCGGGCAGGAATGGACGGAAGAACCGGCGGTAGTCGTTCAGGTCGAGGTTGGCGAGGTATCCGCCGATCGGGTCGGCGATCATCTCGCGCCCCGCGGCGTGGCCGAGCTGGCGCATCTTGTCGAGGATGAGCATGCGGCCCATCTCGCTGGCGATGCGAAGCCGCTCGATTGCCTTCGACTGCCCCGCCGCGTCCGGCGTCGCGGGCCTGAATCCGATCCTCACGCCCGCCGGCAGCGGGAGCGGGTCGAGCACGTCCAGCGGCTGGCAGCGGATGCGGACGAGGTGCTCCGGCGACGCGGTCAGCGCGGCGACGACGTGCCGTAACTCAGCCGGTTGTCCGATGATCTCCGACAGCACGCGCCGGCAGGCATTGGCGATGGCGATCAACCGCTCGCCGCGCAGCGCGATGTCCGCCGGCAGGATCGCGCGCATCGCGGCGGCGGCGAGCGTGATGGGGTCAGACGTGTTGGCCATCGTGGCGATGTTCAGGCCGGCGCTGGCCAGCGGCCCGGCGATGTCCGGCAGCCGCTTCAGGCAGCCGATCGCGTGCGCGGCCCAGGCGGTCTGCGGGTCGGCGAAGTGGGCGCGAAGTTGATCGGGCGACGAACGCGCGATCGCGTCCATCGGCGCGACGAACGTGAACGGCCGGTGTTCGTCGAAGCGGTCGAACGAGAAGACCTGCACCTGCCCGTCGTCTCGCGGTTGCGTGGCGACGGCGCAGCACGCGCCATCGCTGGCGGCGGACAGGACGGCGGCGCCGGCGTAGTCGGAGAAGCCGCCGATGACGTCGACGGGCTGGTATGCCGCGCGATACGCGACCGGCCGCAGCGGATCGAACGCGGCCGACAGCTCGGCGGCGATCCGGCCGGGCAACGCGGAAGCTGGGTTACGGCTGGTCAGCACGTGGGGGCGGCGTATGAGCGGCGGCGGGCTCGGTCGTGGTCGTGGTCGCCGAGGGGATCGTCGATGACTGCGCCGGCGGAGGCGCGGGCGGCGGCGTGATGACCGCGGGCTCCGGCGTCCGCACCGGCGCCGGCGGGGCGATCACCGGCGGCTGCGCCGGCTTCGGAGAGGCCTTCTCGCCTTCGATGATCAATCGGTCGAAGAACCGTCCGCCGCCCGTGAGTTCGAACATCGCGGTCAGCACGTACGAATCGCCCGGGCGGATGTTGTCGTATGCCAACTGGAAGATGTACGCGCGGTTCACGCGGTTCCATCGCGCCCGCTGGTCTTCGATGCTGTCGAGCCGGCCTTCCCACGGCGCGACGACGCGCGTGCCGCGCGGGTCGGGGTTGTAGGCGCGATAGGTGTACAGCTCGAAGATGATCCGGCCGGACGCCTTGGTCGGATCGCCGAACTGGTCCTGCACTTCCAGCACCACCTCGATGCCGTCCGGCCTGCCATCGCCGGTCCAGTCGCTCACCTGGGTGAACACCGGCTGTATGCGCATCCCCGTGGGCCCGAAGAGCATCTGGTCCAGCGGCGTGCGCGTGACGTTCTGCGGCACATCGCTCGCACACCCACCCCCAGCGGCGGCCATCAGCAGACCCATCAACGCACACGCAACAGTTCGACGCATGCTCGCGAATGTAGAACTGCCGTGGAGTGGTGTCAAACTTGGCCGTTTCTGATTGAGATTTGGATGGTTGAGCATGTACAAATCCCGCCGGCGAAATCATCGCTCGCCGCGCGGTTCTCGCGTGAAGCGAAGTGAGTGGCGACGCGATATCGCTGATCACCTCGCCCGCTGATACTGCGGCTTGGCCGAAAGTTCCACCACGCGCGCCCAGCCGCGCATCACCTGCACCGCCAGCATCGAGATCGGCAGCAGCGACAGGATCACCAGCGACCAATGCCAGCCTACGTACCCGAGCACGAAGCAGGCGTCGTAGACGATCAGCCACAGCAGGCCGTAGAGCATCATCGATCGCCCGGCGGCGCGGGGGTCGGGGGTGCGCAGGCGGATGATGGTCGCCAGGCCGACGAAGCCCGCCGCGCTCGCGGCGGGGTAGATCAGCGCTGGGGTGACGAACAGCGCCGCGGGCCAGTCGCCGCGGCTGCGCCACTCGATCAATAGCGCGATCAGTCCCGCCACCATCATCGCCAGCAGCGCCCCGACCTGCACCATGTGCTTCATCTTCAGCCGCGGCCGCTTGCCTTCGAGGCGGTAGCAGATCGTCGACAGCACCGTCACGTGCACCAGCAGCAGGACCGCGTGCCACGGGATGTCCAGCCGCGGCGCCGCGGCGGCGGCGTGGAAGAAGCGGATCAGCCCGAGCGACAGCAACCCCAGCGGTACGAGATACTTGCCCGCGAAGTCGTAGAAGACGATCAGCAGCATCGTCCACATCACGATTAGCAGGCTGATCCACTGGCCGTCCTTCAGGATCGCCATCCAGGCGCCCGCGCCCATCGCGATCAGCGCCAGCATGACGCAGACGGCGTGCGCGGCGCGCACGCTGATGCGCCCCGACGGCAACGGCCGCCCGGGCGCGATCTGCGAGTCGCGCCGGCGGTCGATCACGTCGTTCAGCGACATGCCGAACGTGTACAGCCCGACCGAGGCGATCGTCATCGCCACCGCGTACCAGAACGGGATCGGCTCGCCCGTCGCCTGCCGTTGCAGCAGCATCGACGCCCAGCCGTTGCTGATGGCGGTGAACACCAGCGCCATCCGGGTGAACTGCAGCAGCGTGAGCACGCGTTGGTGGAACGAGAACATAGGCATTGCCGATTGTCGATTGCCGGTTGGCAATTGCAATGCGGCCGGCGAAGTTCGACCGCCGCGCGAGGCATGGTTTGCAATCGGCAATCGGCAATCGACAATCGGCGCTCACATGAGCACCCAGTTTCCGATCACCGTCAAAGTCGATCTGCCGATGGACGCCCGCGTGGGCGTGATCGCGGCGCGGTTCAACGCGCCCATCGTGGACGAGCTGCTGCGCGGCTGCGTCGAGCGGCTGAGGGAGCACGGCATCGACGAGTCGCGCGTGGACGTCCGCCGCGTGCCCGGCGCGTTCGAGTTGCCGGTCGGCGCGAAGCTGATGGCGCAGACGAAGCGGTTCCAGGCGATCGTCTGCCTCGGCTGCGTGGTGCGCGGCGACACGCCCCACTTCGACTACGTCGCCGGCGAGGCGGCGCGGGGCATCGCGCGCGTGTCGCTCGACGAATCGCTGCCGGTCATCTTCGGCGTGCTGACCACCAACACCGAACAACAAGCCCTCGACCGCGCCGGCGGCGCCCACAGCCATGCCGGCGTCAACGCCGCCGACGCGGCGGTGGAAATGATGGCGCTCGCCCGCGCGATCCGGGCGGGGTGATCGAGTCGACTGGTTTGGATTAAACGCGAAGATGCGAAGCTGCGAAGTCGCGAAGAAGGCCCATTCCGGTTTTCGCTTCGCGTCTTCGCGTTTCATGACGGACCTTCCGCGCTGTCTGACGGCGTCAGGTTCAGTTGGGGACGCGGATCGCACGGACGGGCACGGATCGGCACGGATCGGCACGGATCCGCACGGATCCGCACGGATGAAGGCGCCGGGAATGGCGTCAGGCGACGCTTTCCGGGCGGCCGATGTCGATCGTCTTCATCTGTGCCGATCCGAGGCGATCTGTGACATCCGTGTTCCCCATCGGCCCGCCTTCCGTAACTGCTGATTCGATCGAATCTTGCGTCGGAATTGGGTTCGTTTGGCAGAATTCCGTTTCGCCGCAGCCCGGGGCGGGCGTTGCGGGGGCGTTCGCGGCGCTCTTGTCGATCGCGATGCTCGCGGCGGGTTCCGTCGCGTTTGCCGTTGTGATGGTCGCGTCCGTCGTCGTCGTCGGCGGCGCGTCGATCTGCTCCGCGCCCGCTTCTTCGCCCACCTCCACTTCCGCGCCCGCTTCCGCTTCTGCTTCCGCGTCTCGGGCGAGGCGTTCGCGTTGGAGGTCTCGGAGTTGCTGGATCAGCCGCCGCAGCGAGCCGGCGAGGCGCGATTCGTACTGGTGCAGCTTCAGCAGGTTGCTCGGCCAGCGCGTGCTGAAGTCGCCCGCCATCGCGTGCAGCACGGTTCGGCCGTCCTTCGCCAGGATGTTCGCCTCCACCGCCGGGCATCGCCGCAGGCGCAGGTAGGTGTCGGCGATCTGGTCGACGACCATGTGCTCCACCGCCGACCCCGGCCGCCACTCCGCGTCGAGCTGCTCCCGAAGCTGCCGGCGCAGCTCCGCGTCGCCCGCATCCGTTGCCTCCGCGAGGCTCGCCCGCAACCCGTGCACCAACGCGTTCAGGCGGGCCCGGTCCTTCCCCCGCTGCGTCCGCGGGCCGGTGGACTGGCGGGCATTGCGACGGTTCGCCTCGATCTGGGCGGCGGTGGCCATGGGAAACTCCTTCTGGGAAACGAGGAATGAGGAATGCGAAATGCGGAACGGAAAACGAGCGAAAACGAGCGACGAGCGACGACGAGGGAAAAAGAGAGAAAACGAGACGAGCGACGAGCGGCGAGCGGCGACAAGAGAAAACGAGACGAGCGACGACGAGCGGCGAGCGACGAGCGACGACAAGAGAAAACGAGACGAGCGACGGCGACGATGCGGCGGGCGCGCGCGTCCCTCGCCCGACGCGGGATGCGCGCGCACTCGTGTCGCGCCCCTCCCCTTTTTTGGCGGGCGGCCTTCATCAAGCCTCAAGGCGCGCCTTCGCCG
>JBBCIV010000111.1:0-6258 GCA_037189665.1 Phycisphaerae bacterium
GCCCGCGCCGACGGTTCGCCAGCATCAGCCGGTGCTCGCGATGCAGCTTCCGACGCTTACCCCGCCGGTGTCGACGCACACGCCGCACCTCACGAACGTCAAACCGCTCGTGCAGACACCGCCCGCGCCGGCGAAGCCACAGCAGGTTCAGGTGAGCTCTTCTCGCGTCTTGCCGCACCCCGCGCCGCTCGGATCGACCGCTCGCACTCAGCCCGAAGAAACGCTCCGCCCGACCTCGGCCGCGTCGAACTCCAGTGATTCGCCCGATCCCGCGCCCGCGCCGATCACCGTTGCGCCAACCCCACGCGATCCAAACGCGAGGGAACTCTCGACCTATATTCCGCCGCCTTCTGAACTTCGCGGGCCGTCGGCAAACCTCGAACGCATCAAAGGCGTGCAGACCGTCACGATGATGCAGGGCGCGGACGGCTCGACGCAATACCTTTACGTCGACGGCTCGACCGGCCAAACGTACACGGCTATGGGCGAGTTCACCGCCGCAGGCATGTCGGGATCTGCTGGAACGGTTAGCGGGACACCGCTGGCCCGCGCTGTCACCGGTCCGCGACGGCTGGATTTCTCGAGTATCACCAACGGGGAACATACCCTCGTCACGTCTGAGATGGTGAGCAATCAGTTGAAGAGCTGGCTCGTCCTGAAGCCGAACGATCTCTACATTTTCGGCGATCGCCAGTACGCGTGGAGCGACCGCGCCCACGGCATCAACCCCGACGCGGCCAACTCCGTGCAGCTCTCGCTCGACGGCGTGGTCGGACACGGCGTGTTCAGCGTCGAACGTCTCGCCACGAACACCACGCTCGCGCCTGAACGTCCGAAGGGACATACCTTCATCGGCATCTGGTCCGCGAACACGCTGCTTCAGTACGAAGGAATTGATCTCACCGTCCGCTACGACGAAGTACTGGCGCAGTCGCTCGGCCTGAAGGAAAACGTCCTGAAGCTATGGGTATACGACGGCGAATCGTGGATTCGCATCGTGGGCGGGTCGTTCGTCCGCGACATGCAGAAGCACACGCTCAGCGGCTCGTTCGACGGCAAAATCTATTACTTCGGCGTGTCTGCTCCCGAGCCCTCGGTCATCGGCGTGCTCGGCGTTGCTGCCGGCGCATTGCTCCGTCGACAACGGCGCCAAACGCGGTAGTCGTTATCATATCAGTTTCGGAAAAACTGATATGATAATCCTGTCCTCGCAAATCCATTTCGGCGGCCCACACACGCCTGTATGTTGTGTCAGGCGATTTCGATCGACGTAATCTGCATCAGCGGAATCGTGTCTACGTCATCAGCAATGCCGTCGCCATCGACGTCCTTGGGCAGAATCAGTTTCGACTTGGTCAGCAGCACGCCGGCGGGAGAGGGGATCTTGTAAACGCCCGTGCGCGTCGTGCGGATGCTGAACGGCACGAAGGGCTTGGCGTTCAGCAACGTGGCGATCTGTTTGGCTTCCATATTTCAGTTCCTCCAAGGTGTAATGCTTGATTAAAAAAGGCTGTACCGCTGTGCCAGCGGCAGCTTGTCCGCCGGGTCGCACTTGAGCACCACGCCGTCTGCGGTGACGGCGTACGTCTCGGGATCGACCGTGATTTTCGGCATCGCGTCGTTGAGCTTCATGTCTTTCTTGCCGATCGACCGGCAATGGCTTACCGGGACGAGTTTGCGCATCACGCAGTAGTCACGCACGTGTTCGGCGCTCGCCTGGCTGACGAACGTGATCGATGCTGTCCCACGCGCCGCGCCCAGCGACCCGAATTGCGGCCGCATGTATACCGGCTGAGGCGTCGGGATGCTGGCGTTCGGATCGCCCATCTGCGCCCACGCGATGATGCCGCCCTTAAGCACCAGTTCCGGCTTGATGCCGAAGAACGCCGGCTTCCACAGCACGAGGTCCGCCAGCTTGCCCACCTCGATCGACCCGACGTGCGCCGCCATGCCGTGCGCGACCGCGGGGTTGATCGTGTACTTCGCGACGTATCGCTTGATGCGATGGTTGTCGTGCGCGCCGATGCCGTCCTCGGGCAGCTTGCCGCGCTGGTCGCGCATCTTGCTGCCCGTCTGCCACGTGCGCGTGATGACCTCGCCGATCCGACCCATCGCCTGAGAGTCGGAACTGATGATGCTGAGCGCCCCCAGGTCGTGCAAGATATCTTCCGCGGCGATCGTTTCGCCGCGGATGCGGCTTTCGGCGAACGCCACGTCTTCCGGCAGCGACGGATCAAGATGGTGACACACCATCAGCATGTCCAGGTGCTCGTCGATCGTGTTGACGGTGTACGGCTTGGTGGGATTGGTGGACGACGGGATGACGTTCGGCTGCCCGCAGACCGTGATGATGTCCGGCGCGTGCCCGCCGCCGGCGCCCTCGGTGTGGTAGCTGTGGATCGTGCGGCCCTTGAACGCGGCGATGGAATTCTCGACGAAGCCGGATTCGTTCAGCGTATCGGTGTGGATCGTCACCTGCACGTCGTACTGCTCCGCCACGCTCAGACACGAATCGATCGCCGCCGGAGTGGTGCCCCAGTCCTCGTGTAATTTCAGGCCGATCGCGCCGGCCTTGATCTGATCGACCAGCCCGCGCGGGCCGGCGTCGTTGCCCTTGCCGGTGAAGCCGAAGTTCAGCGGCAGTTCGTCGGTCGCCTCGATCATCATCCGGAGGTTGAACGCGCCGGGCGTGCAGGTGGTGGCGCTCGTCCCCGTCGCCGGTCCCGTGCCGCCGCCGACCATCGTCGTCAGCCCCGCGGCGATCGCCTCATACGCCTGCTGCGGGCAGATGTAATGGATGTGCGTATCAATCCCCCCGGCCGTGATGATCAGCCCTTCGCCGGCAATGACTTCAGTGGTGACGCCCGCCACCATCCCCGGCGTCACGCCCGCCATCACGTCCGGGTTGCCCGCCTTGCCGATGCCCGCGATACGACCGTTCTTGATGCCGATGTCGGCCTTGTAGATGCCGGTGTAGTCGACGATCAGCGCGTTGGTGATCAGCAGATCCAGCGCCTCTTTGTCGGGCACGTTGGTCGCCTGCCCCATCCCCTCGCGCAGCACCTTCCCGCCGCCGAACTTGCACTCATCGCCGTAGTGGGTGAGGTCGCGCTCGACCTGGAGGACCAGCGACGTATCGCCCAGCCGCAGGCGATCGCCTGTGGTCGGACCGTACATGTCTGCGTAAACGTTGCGGGGGATTTTGTAAGGCATAACAGTTTCACCGCGAAGCCACGAAGTTCGCGAAGCAAGCCGCGAAGATAGGTTTACTCGGTCTTTTTTCCTTCGTGCAACCTTCGCGCCCTTCGCGCCTTCGTGGTCATGTTTTCCCTGCGTTGTTATTTCCGCCGGTGACGCGCTGGTTGCCGGCGATCTCGACGAGTTGAACGGCTTTCGTTTCCCCGGGCTCGAACCGCACCGCGGTGCCGGCGGGGATGTCGAGGCGTTTGCCGCTGGCGGCGGCGCGGTCGAACTGGAGGCCGGGGTTGGTCTCGCCAAAGTGGTAATGGCTGCCCACCTGCACTGGACGGTCACCCATGTTGGTGACCTCTACCAGCACCGAAGGCCGGCCGGCGTTCAGCTCGATCTCGCCCGCCTCCACCTCCACATCGCCCGGCTGTGCCTCGCTTGCGGTTTCGCCGAAAACGCCCAGATCCGGAACCGGAAGAAAGCTGCCGTACAGCGCCAGCGTCAGATCGCCGTCTTCCGACGCGATCGGGTGATGCACCGTCACCAGCTTTGTGCCGTCAGGGAAGGTGCCTTCAACTTGCACGTCGTAGATCATGTCCGGCACGCCCGGCATCACCTGCCGCCGGCCCAGCAGCCGCCGGCCGACGTCCATGCACTCGGCGACGCGCTTGCCGTCACGGATGAACTCCAGCACCTGCGTGGCGATCAGCGCCACCGCCTCGGGATAGTTGAGCCGCAGGCCGCGGGCCAGGCGCTTCTGCGCGAGGAACCCGGCGTTGTGCAGCATGAGCTTGTCGATATCGCGGGGCGAAAGATGCATCGCATCACTCCGTACGTCTGTCGTTCACCATTTCCGCGCCCAGGGGTCGGCGCCGATCACTTCGGTCAAGGGTTCCAGCAGTTGTTTCAGCCGCTCCTGCACCACCTGCACGCGCGGCCCGAGAATACGCACGATCGCGCCCCCCGCCAGTTCCGCCGCTCCGGCCAGCAGGTCGGGCCGCCTGCCCACCGGCCACTCCCGCGCCACCGCCGCCGCCCGGGCGGCCATCGTCGCCACGTGCGGGCCCACCATCGTCAGCACCGCGTAGCAATCGAACCGGCCGACGCGCATCGTCGCGTCGTGAAGATCCGACAGCTTCAACGTCTCGCGCAGCACGATTTCGCCTGCCACGCGAACGTCCGTGCGGCTTTCCAGCGATTGAAACTGCCACCGCTCCTCCCGCGCCCAGCGGCCGGAGGTGATCCAGTCGAGCGCGACGAGGTTTCCGCGCGACGCCAGCGAATACCGCTGCCGCTGCTGATAGCTCGCGCCGGCGTAGCAGGTCAGCGGATCGGGCAGCATCACCAGCACGGCATCGTCATCGATCGTTGCGTCGATCGCCTGCATGCACGCCCTGCCGTCGCTGCGATACACCTTGCTCGACGCCTGGGTCGAGACGACGCAGGCCGCACGCTCATCAACGCAAATGCGGATCGGCACGTCGTCGCCCGCCACCATCCCTCCGCCAAAGCTGCTCATCACCACGTGCGCCGCCCGGCCGACCTTCGTTGGCGACAGCAGCTTCAGCGGAGCACGGGAATAGAGGCGCGTGAGCGTGGAGACGCAATCGACGCGCCGGCAGACGACGTCGCCGCAGAGGGCCGTGTTGGTGGGCGAGGCGGGGATGGGCTGCGACGTTGCGATCACGCGAGACCGGTAAGCTTAAGAACGCCGAACGCAAAGACCAGCCCGCCGATGACGCGGACCGCCTCAAGTTTCGGCTGCTTGAGTTGTGCGATTCCGTACGACACCGCCACACCGAGCGCATGAAGGGCAACGGTAGCGATGATCAGCCCGATGACGTATCCGGGCAGGCCGGTTTCGGCTTCGTATTCCGCCAGGTGCGCGTGGCCGTGGAAGATCGCCATGATGCCCAGCGCCGAAGCGCTCGCCCACAGCGGCCCTGCCCGCTTGATCGCCACCGCCACGCCCACCGCCAGCAGCGACGCAATGATGCCCAGTTCGACGCCCGGTAGCCCGACGCCCATGCCCGCGATCAGCCCGCCCAGCAGCATTCCCGCGACGAACACCGCGGGCAGCAGCCACGTGGCTCGCTTTCCGAGTTGATACGCCAGCAAACCCACCGCCACCGCGGCGAACAGGTGGTCAAGACCGGTGATAGGATGAAGCAGCCCCGCGGCGAACCCGTGTTCGCCGTGGCCGGCATGTGCGAGGGGCAGGATGAGATGGTTCATGCTGTTCACGTGCTCTGAAAATCCGCCGACCCGCGTGCGAACCCGCTTCGCCACGCGCCGGCCGGACGACGTTGCAATCATACCTTCAGATGCTGCGAAACGACCTCTTCTGAAAGATCTTTCGTCTCCCCCGCCGCCACCACTCGGCCGCGGTTGAGGACGTAGAACCGTTCGGTGATGTCGCGAACGAAATCGAGGTACTGCTCCACCAGCACGATCGTCATGTTTCGCTCTTTCGCCAGTTTCCGCAGCACCTCGCCGATCATCTGGATGATGTTTGGCTGGATCCCCTCGGTCGGCTCGTCGAGGAGCAGCACCTTCGGATCGCCCACCAGCGCCCGCGCGATCGCCAGTTGCTGTTGCTGCCCGCCCGACAGGTCGCCGCCGCGGCGCCTGGCGAACTGCTTGAGGATCGGAAACGTGTCGTAGATCTCCGCCGGCACCTTGCGGACCCCGTCGGTGCGGGCCTGAAGGCCGACCATCAGGTTTTCATCGACGGTGAGCTTCGGAAAGATCTGCCGCCCCTGCGGCACGAGGCCGATGCCCGCCTTGGCGCGCCTGGTGGGCGGCAGCGTGCTGATATCGGTGGAGTCGATCGCCATCCGCCCATCGCGGGCGGTCAGCAGGCCGGCGATGTTGCGGATGAGCGTGGTCTTGCCCACCCCGTTGCGGCCCATGATGGCGGTGATCTCGCCGCTGTTCATCGTCATCGAGACGTCGTACAGGGTTTGGACGTTGCCGTAGTGAAAATTGAGTCCGTTGATGGTGAGCATGTTAGTTAGGGGGACGTTGGTCGTGGGTTGTGGGTCGTAGGTCGTGGGTGGGCAATTGATT
>JBBCIV010000112.1:0-2787 GCA_037189665.1 Phycisphaerae bacterium
TTCCCCCAAAAACGGCCGTATTTCGCGAAGGGAAATCAGTGAAAAAAGCTCGTAAAAAAACCAATTTTTGAGCCTGTTCCGCTAAACCAACGGGGAACATAACGCACAAAAATGTCGTTGTGAGGAATATCCGCACGAGTCGGAATTCTGTCAAAAGAATCTGATTATGCGGGAGTCAGTTGTTCAGTGACATCAGGGTGCGGTCGATAAAGGACGTGTCACCGCGACGTGCAAGGCAAGAAAAGCATGTGCGCGTTGCGGCGACAGCGGGAATCCGGGCAGGATTTCCCGCAAATCGACCAGAAATCAACCCATATCGGCGGTTGGCGCGTCTCAACGCCTTCCGCACGAGCACCGGCAAACGAAGCAGAGCGCTACGCCGGCTGCCCGTTTCGAGTTGTTCTCTCACCCAGCGATGCGAGGATCGCGCGGGTTGAACGCGATGTGCTCCAGGGCGCACGCGATCAGTCCGAGGACCAGCGTCGCACGAAGCGAGGCCCTAGCGCCTCAACATGTTGTTGGCGTCGAGCCACCTCCGGGATCGGAGAAGCGACGGGTGCAATGCCCGGCCGCGTCCGGCGATCCCCCGTTCCGAAAGGGACGGCAGGCGGTTCGACACGAATGTTGACCGCGGCAGTGAAGGACCCAGTTACCCACGTTCATCGGTACTGGACGCAGCCGCTTCGGAGAATTTGATAATGAAGAAGACCTCAACCATGACCCCTGCCACCGTTGTGCGCCGCTCGCCCGTTTCCGTTGCGGCCCGGTCGGTGGTGGAAAACCTCGAATCCCGCCGCCTGTTGGCCGCCAGCTTTGATCTGGGCGTCAACATCAACGAGGGCTCGAGCAACATCATGAACAAGGGGATTCCGGTCCTGAAGGAACTCGGCGCCAAGAGCGTCCGCATCTGGTTCAGCACGAATTTCAAAACCAAGAGTTTGGAAGGCCCGCTCCAGCGCGCCGTCGATTACTCCAAGGCCGGCTTCGACGTCATGCTGATCGTCGCCCCGCAGAGCGGCAGCGTGCCGAACGCGTCGGACGTGAAGAGCTGGTTCTCCTGGGCGACCGGCACCGCGCTGAAGAACGCCGTCGATCGCTGGCAGGTCGGCAACGAGATCGATCACAAGCAATACTGGAACGGCTCGTTCTCGTCGTACGTCACCAACTACCTCAAGCCCGCCTCCGAAGTGCTCCGCAGCAAGGGCGAGGCGGTCGTCTCGGCGAGCGTGTCGTGGAACCCGCAGGACGTAAAGCAGCTGATCGACCTGGGCATCCTGAACTACGTTGATTACGTTGGCTTCCACCCGTATGCCAACAGCGTCAGCCTAATCAAGACGCGCATCGCGGAACTGAAGTCGATCGTCAACGGCCGCAAGCCGCTGGTGGCGAGCGAGTGGAACGTCCGCGGCTTTGAAGGCAACAAGACCGCCTGGGCCGCCGCCGTAAAGGAGGCGTTCCCGGTCATCCGTGATAACTTCGACATCAACTATTACTTCGCACTGCTCAACACCAACGCCACCCGCGCCGGCCCCGGCGGCATCATGAACTCCAACGGCAGCAAGACCGCGTTCTACAGCTCGCTCGCCGCCGGCATGAACGGCGGAGGCGGGTCGGGCGTGGTCAACCCCGGCACGGGCAACACGCCCAGCGCGATTCCCAGCGTGTCCAAGCTTACCGTCTACAACGCCGACACCGGCGAGAAGATCATCGATTCGCTCGGCACCTCCGGCAGCGTGATCGACCTGTCGAAGTACACCTCGCGCAACCTGCTGTTCGTCGCCACGGCGGGATCGGGCACGTCGAGCGTGAAGTTCGTGCTCAACGGTGCCGCGTCCACCGACAACACCGAAGCCTACGAGCTGAACAACAAGGCGGTGTACGCCGGCAACTACACGCTGACCGCCACGCCCTATTCGGCCGACAACGCCGCGGGCACCGCGGGCTCGACGCGAACCTACACGTTCACGGTCACCAATTCGCCGAAGTCCACGACGGTCGCCAAGCCGACCCTCACCAAGTTCACGCTGTACAACGCGGATACCAACAAGCCGGTGTCGGGCTACGACTCGATCGAACAGGGCGCCACCATCGACCTGTCGGCCATCGGAACCAAGAACCTCGCGATCGTCGCTACGACCGGCAACGGTGCCCAGAGCGTGAAGTTCACGTTCAACGGGTCGACCGTGATCGAGTCCGTCGCGCCGTTCGCCGTTTTCGGCGACGACATGAAGGGCGATTACTACGGCCGCGTGCTCAACGCCGGAACGTACACGATCACCGGCCAGGCCTTCGCTGGCACCAAGGCCACCGGCACCGCCGGCGATACCAAATCGGTCACGTTCTACGTGAAAGATTCGACGGGCACCGTCGTCACCCCTCCGCCCACGCCGAATCCATCGACCGGCAAGCCCACCGTCACCACGTTCGCGCTTTACAACGCCGATACCGACAAGATCGTCTCCGGCTACGAGTCGATCGACCCGGGCGACACCATCGACCTGTCGGCGGTCGGAACAAAGAACCTCGCGATCGTCGCATCGACCAGCAGTGGCGCCGAGAGCGTGAAGTTCGCGTTCAACGGGACCACCACCATCGAGTCCGTCGCGCCGTTCGCCGTCTTCGGCGACGACATGAAGGGCGATTTCTACGGCAAGGTGTTCAACGAGGGCACCTACTCAATCAGCGGCCAGGCCTTCTCCGGCGCCAAGGCCACCGGCACCGCTGGCGACACCAAGTCGGTGACGTTCTACGTGAAGAACTCGACCAGTTCCGGTTCGTCGTCGTCGT
>JBBCIV010000113.1:0-59240 GCA_037189665.1 Phycisphaerae bacterium
GGGGGAGGAAACGTTCCTTAAAAGCAGCCGCCACACTTTTTTGAGAGGAAAATGAACCCGGTGGCGTCTTCTATCGTATCTACTATTGAACGTTTTACACCAGCCCTCCTTCCCTGGGCGGCGTGGGACGCCGAGAGGCCCACGCCGCCTTTTTATTTGCGCATAAATCATGACGTTTCAGAGCTTAATAACGCAAATAAGGAGCCCAATCTGATCGGGCTAAACCGCGTGGATCGACGGTTCGATCCGACGTCATACGTGTGACCCTGCGCGAAAGTTGCCGACTTTGTGATCTACTTCACAAGTGAAATTCTTCTTGCAACTAAGGAAGCGGCTGGTACGATCTGAAACAGTTTCAGCAAGTGTAACAGATTATGTCTTCTGTCCGATCCATAGCTCGTAAGGCAGGCGTGTCCATCACGACCGTGTCGCGCGTGTTGAATAACCACCCGCAGGTCAGCGAGGAGGTTCGCCAGCGCGTGCTGAGCGTCTCCAACAGTTCCGGCTACACGCCGGCGGTCGGCAAGAAATCGACCACCAACATCGCGTTGCTCTACACCGGCGAAAGCTCGGTCGGCTCGCCTTTCGATGGGGCGATCCTCTTCGGCATGAGCCAGGGCATGGAAGAGCACGGCTACGACCTCATGGTCCTCGACGCCCGCCGATCCCGCAACTCCGGCGAGACGCTCACGCAGATGTTCCTGCGCAAGGGCGTTCGCGGCGCCGTCGTTCGCACGACTTTGGCTACCCGAGGTGTCGTCCAGCAGTTGGCGGAGGAAGGCTTTCCGTTCGTCGTCGTTGCCGATCGGTTCGAGGATGAACGCATCAACTATGTCTATAGCGATTCGGTTTCCTCTTCGCGCGAAGCCGTGGAGCACCTGCTCAACCTTGGACATACGCGGGTTGCGATCGCGTTGAACATGATCGACGACTCCGACCACGCCGACCGACTTGCCGGCTACCGCCAGGCGCTGGAGGCGGCGGGGATCGAGTACGACGAGCGGCTCGTCATGCGCACGCCTGCCAATCGCGAGGGCGGCATGCAGTTGCTGCGTCGGATCGTTACCCGTCCCGACAAGCCCACCGGGCTTTTCCTCGCCGACCCGATGACCGCCGTGGGCCTTTTCAATGAGGCACGCCGCGCCGGCGTTCGCGTGCCGGAAGACCTGTCGGTGGTGGGCTTCGACGACGCCGATCTTCGGTACATGGTCAGCCCCGAGCTGACCGCGGTTTGCCAGGATGCCGTGGCGCTGGGGCGCGAGGCCTTCGGCGCGCTGCATGGCATGATTGAGGTGGCCTCCGGACAGGTGGTGCGCAAGGCGCTGCCGACCTGGCTGGAGATCCACAACTCGACAGCACGTCTCGTTTGAATGCGCCCGGACCTCGCACGTTCACGTGCGATCGCCGGCCGCGCGGTGGAAGAAGAGGAGTACAGCTCATGCGTTTGAGTGCGTTTGCAACATTGATGATGTTGTCGCCGTTCGCGATGGCCGAGACCTTCCAGATCGACTTCGGCCCGCCCGGCCACGTCGAGTACACCGGTAAGGACTTCGGCGGCGCCACCGCCGTCACGCCCAGCAAGCCGGGCGAGAACGGCGAGGGCTTCTCGCTCACCAACCTCGAATACAAGCTCGGCGGCGCCACGCTGTCGGCTGACAAGGTCGGCGCGTTCAGCGTCGACGGCGACGCCGATCCCACGATCGCCGACTCGCTCACCAAGAGCTTCCTCTTCGCCAGCCCCGACAACGAAAACGTCGGCGCGGTGATCGAACTGAAGCTGACGGGCGTCAAGCCGACCGACAAGGTGACGTTCGCGTTCATCCGCAGCCATCAGCCGTTCGACGCCCAGGTCACGGTCACCGGCGGCGACAAGAGGGAAACCAAGGACGTCACGACCGACGCCGAGTTCACCACCGTTGGCACGCTGAGCGGCGCCGACACCTACACGATTCAAATCACGCACCTGGCCGACAAGCCTGCGGAGGCGAACATCGCCGGTGCACGGATCACGATCGAGGCTTCGAAGTAAACCTTCGATGTGCACGTCAAGCTGTGAGGAGGTACAAGTAATGCGTTCCGAGATTCTCGCTATTGTGGCGGTTGGGATCAGTTCTGTGGCGATGGGCGCCACGTATAACGCCGACCTGGGCGCGACCGGCCAGCCGGTCGCAGTCGGTTGGACCGGGCCGGCGGGCACCGTCGGCTTTAACGCGCCTTCGACGCCGACCGTCGATTTTGGCGGAGGCGTGTCCCTTTCGATCGCCACCAGCGTCGGAAACTACGGCTTCGGCATCGCGGAGAACCCGGTCGTGCAGGACGGGTTCTTCATTGCGGGCGGTGAGGCTCACTTCACGCTCAGCGGCCTGACGCCCGGCGACAAAGTCACGCTTTACGCGATCCACGCGTGGGACGGCAATGCCCGCGCGGCGTTCGTGTCGTTCGGAGGCTCCGCGTTGGTCGATACGTCCACCCCGGATGACATCTTCTGGAACACCTCGCCCCTCCCCGCGTACGCGGCCGACCCGCAACCGTCGGACATGGTGCTGATCGCGGCCGATGTCGTCGCAAATCTGGACGGCGAGGTGAGCGGCTATTTCACCGGCATCAGCGGCGACATCATCCGTCCGGAAGGCCAGATCGGCGGAATGATTTTCGAGGTCACCCCGGTGCCCGAGCCCGCATCTGCGGTGGCCCTCGGAGCTTGTGGGATGGGGTTGGGACTGCTGCGTCGACGTCACTGACGAGCTTGCTGAGACGGCGGGGACGAGATTACTGAGATGGCGGGGAAAATCTTGCCCGGGAGGCCGGTTATGTCGCGATCTCGTGGATTCACACTCGTGGAACTGCTCGTTGTGATCGGCATTATCGCGGTTCTTATCTCCGTTCTGATGCCGGCGCTGAACCGGGCACGGGATGCGGCGATCACCATAAAGTGCGCCGCTCAACTCCGTCAGATCGGCATTGCCGAAGGCATGTACGTCGCGGAGAACCGCGGATACCAGTATCCGACGTCCTACGACACCCCGCCGAGCGGCGGCACCAGCACCAGCGTGACGTTCCTGCTGCAACGCTATATCCCACGCCCGCCCGGCGTGAACGATTCGGCCGACCGTACATTGTGGCGTTGTCCGGCCGTCAGAGGAGAACAGTACACCGGCCAATTCCAGTTAAGCTATGGGTTCAACATGGGGGTTCACGTTCCCTGGCAATACTCAGGGGGCGTGCCGGAATATCCAACGCTCAGGCGCATGTCGCAGTTTAACCGCACATCTGAAATCGTATCGGTGGTGGACGCCTCCCTGTCGTCCGGCGCCTGGACCACGACCGGCCGCCTGGCGTATACCGAAGTGAAGCCGCCGCCCTCGACCAACTTCGCCGAAATGCGACAGATCGCGCAAGCTGAGCAATCGATCACGCTGGTCAGCGGCTGGGCGAATAACAACGATTCCGGAAACTATCACATGCGGTGGCGTCACTACCGCAACGATGCCGCCAACCTGCTTTTCCTCGACGGCCATGTCGCCTCGTTCCGGTACTCGAGCAAGCAAGTGAAGAAGAAGCATTTTGCCACGGGATACTGATCGTTCGACGAGGCCCAACGTAGAGAGTTCCATAAGATGTTCACACGCAAAATCATCAAGTTGTGCGCTGCTGTGCTGTTGTCGTCTGCCGCGTCCTTTGCCTTTGCCGCTCCCATCAAGACAGAGTTGAAGGAAAACAACGGCAACTGGCAGCTGATCCGCGAAGGCAAGCCCTACTTCATCCTCGGCGCCGGCGGCGACGGGTCGAAGCCATTCCTGAAAGAATGCGGCGGAAACTCATTTCGCACGTGGGGCGTGGGCGATGACACGCCGGCGAAGCTCGACGAGGCGCAGAAGCTGGGCCTGACCGTAACGCTGGGCATCTGGCTCGGCCACGAGCGGCACGGCTTTAATTACGGCGATCCGGCGGCGGTGAAGCGGCAGTTCGAGAACGCCCGGGAGATGGTCCGTCGATTCAAGGATCACCCGGCCGTACTGATGTGGGCGGTGGGGAACGAGATGGAAGGCTTCAAGGATGGCGACAATCCCGCGATCTGGGCGGCGGTGCAGCAGATCGCCGCGATGATCAAACGCGAGGACCCGAACCACCCGGTGATGACCGTCATCGCGGAGATCGGCGGGGCACGGGTGCAATCGATCCACGATATGTGCCCGTCAGTCGACGTGATCGGCATCAATACGTACGGCGGTGGCCCTTCGATCGCGAAACGCTATCGCGATGCTGGCGGAACGAAGCCGTTCGTTTTGACCGAATTCGGCCCGCCCGGCACGTGGGAGATTGGCAGGAACGAATGGGGCGCGCCGCCGGAATTGCCCAGCACCGCCAAGGCGAACTTTTACAAGCTCACCTATGAAGGCTCGATAGCGTCGGAGAAAGACAAGCTTTGTCTCGGCAGCTACGTCTTCACCTGGGGCAACAAGCGCGAGGCGACGGCGACGTGGTACGGGCTGTTCCTCGATTCGGGCGAGCGGCTTGAGGCGACCGACATGATGACGCAGCTTTGGTCCGGCCGCACGCCGAAGAATCGGTGCCCGCAGGTCGAACCGCTAAAGGTGCTGACGGGCAACCGCGTGAAGCCCGGCGAGACGATCCGCGTGGCGCTGAACGTCACCGACCCGGAGAACGACCCGCTTCGCATCGAATGGCGATTGCAGAAAGACCTGTCGATGTACGAGGGCGGCGGCGACGTGCAGCCGACCCCGCCGAGCTATCCCGAGGCGATCGTCGTGAAGAACGGCGAACGCGAGGTCGAACTGAAGATGCCCGAAGATGGCGGCGGCTACTGGCTCTACGCCGTCGTCCACGACGACCACAACGGCGCCGCCGTCGTCAACGTGCCGCTGTACGTCGATAGCGACAAAAAGGCGACGATCTCCGCCAACAAGGCCAGGCTGCCGTTCGTGCTGTTCGGCGAAGGCCAGGAGGGGCTGCCGTACGTCTGGTCGGGCTGGATGGGCAAGCATGACGCGATCGCGATGGACGAGAAGTCGTCCACCAACCCAAAGGCCGGCCCGACCTGCATGAAGATCGAATACCGCGCCCCCGGCGACTTCGGCGGCATCGTCTGGCAAAGCCCCGCCAACGACTGGGGCGACGCGCCTGGCGGATACAACCTCACCGGCGCCACCAAGCTCACCTTCTGGGCACGCGGGGAGAACGGCGGCGAGAAGGTCGATTTCTATTTCGGCGTCATTAAGGACAAGGCCTTTAACGACTCTGATAACGGCTCGATCAAGGGCGTCGTGCTCACGAAAGAATGGAAGCAGTACGAAATCGATCTGAAGGGCAAAGACCTTACCCAAATCAAAACCGGCTTCGGCTGGTCGCTCGGCGGGCAGGGCAAGCCGGTGGCCTTTTTCCTGGATGAAGTTCGTTACGAATAATCAATCACTTTCGCCGCCGAGCGGAGCAGGGGGTCGGCTGGCTAAAGGAGAGCCGCCTGATCTGAACGAGGTTCGAGAAACGCGATGATCAAAAGATGCCCGCGGATACTGTTTTGAGGCAGGGCTTAGTTTCGCTTGGATCGCCATTCCCGGGGGAAGAAGTTGTTCTGCGTCAATTGGCCCTGCCGATGGGTGGTAGCATGTCCGTCGGCGAACACCGCGTTGATTGCGCGGTTGTCCAGATGACGCCAACGCAACATGCCCAGCGGTGGGGTGGCGGTGCCCTCGCGGTTGGTGTCTAGCGGCACCAACCGATGTCGTTGGCTTGAACTCAGGCCACCCGTCGCATGCCGGGCCCAGAACGGGCTGCCGCCGTCCATCATGAACGCGACGGATTGCGTGTTTCCGTTGTTCGAGTTCTGGATGCCGTCCAGCACCATGACGATGTCGGCGCTGCCCCTCAGGTCAGACAGCTTCAACCACGGAATGGTGCCAGGGTAGCTTGCGCTATACGTCGCCTCATCCCGGCGGCCCATCACGATCGGATTGGAGGTGTAGTGCTGCGTTCCCAGCTTGACCGCGGCGCTCGGGCAGAGATACACCTTACTGACGGTGGAGACACCACCGTTAGTCGCGGTTCCAGTGGTATTTCCCTTCCCGCCGACGTGCGGGTTGATCAACGTCCACCATCGCACGTTGTCGGCAGGAGAGGTGTGCCAGTTGTTCCACTCTCCGATCGGCATGGCGTCGCGGTTCTCCTGGGAGTACATGCGGACCGCCAAGCCGATTTGCCGAAGGTTGGCGAGGCAGGACAGCGCCTGCGCCGACCGCTTGGCCTTGTTTAACGCTGGCAACAGGAGCGAAATCAGGACGGCGATGATGCCGATGACGACCAGCAATTCGACGAGCGTAAATGCCCGGACTACGCGCGGTACGCGGTGCGTCATGGCAACTCCTCCGAAATCGCGCCTGCTTGCCTTCGCAACAAGGTAAAGTTTGCGTGCGTTATGCGTCCCTTCGTCGCCGCGCCAGACCGACGAAGCCGATCGCGATCAGCGCGATGGCGGAGGGTTCGGGTACGGGGGTGTAGTTGAGTACGAGATCGGTTCCATCGCCGCTGAGGCCAACGGTGAACGTCCCGCCCGCCAGCGCGTTGCTGAACCCGCCCGTCCCGTTGAACGCCGCCACGTTGACCGCGAAGTCGGCCGCACTGAAGCCAGTGATGGCGTTCGGCGTCGCGATAAGCGTCCAACTCTGTTCGGCGGAGTTGTCAAAGTTGGCGGCATTGCCGTTGACGTCCGGCCCTGTGCTGGCGAGAGACCAGAGGTTGATGTTGAACGGCGTCGTCCCCGTCAGACCGGCAAGGTCGAGTGAGCCAGTGAGGTTGTAGGAGTCATAGCCGGTTCCCGCGATGCCGGCAGCGTCGAGCATTTGCCAGTTATAGTGCCCACCATCATTGAGGACGAGGCCGCCGACGTTCTGGATGCCTGGGCTGTTACCTGGCGAAAGCGTCCCGCCGGCGTTGACGGTGACCGCGCCGCCGATCGATCCCGACCCCGACAGTGTGGCCGTGTCCTCGACGGAGACGGCAGTGTTGCCGAGGCTGCCGGTGATCTTCAGTAGCCCGCCGCTGACCGTGGTTGGGCCGGTATACGTCGAATTGCCTGAGAGGACCCAGGTTCCCGTTCCGCTCTTGGTGATGGAAAACGCGCCGGTGCCATTGTTGCCTTGGTTGGCGGCATAGGTGTTGTTGTCGGTGTTCACGCCAATGAGATTCAGTACGTACGCGACATTGCCGGAACCGAACGCCGAATTCGATGAGTTGGCGAACACGATCGCCCCGGTTCCAGAAGCGTCCAGCGATCCGCCGCCGCCGCCGCCGATTGTGAAGACGCGGTTGGTGGAATCGCCGGTGCCAATATAACGGAGGGTGCCTGTGCCGTTCAGGACGGTGCTGCCTACCGTCGAGGTCGGCGCTCCAATGCTGCTGGCAACATTAGCGTTCGCCAATTTTGTCACCTCAAGCACGCCACCGGCAATGGTAGTACTGCCGGTATAAGTATTCAGACCGGAAAGTCGCCATGTGCCGGAATCTTGTTTGCTGATAATCGTTGTTCCGGTGCTGTTTGCGATTGTTCCCGCAAACTCGGCAGTGCCTTCAGTGGCACCGCGAAGGGCGAGGGTCTTGTTTCCATTGCCGCTGGTGCTGAGATCGCTGGTGAATTTAAGGTGTCCTGTGCCGGCCTGCTCAAGCGTAACGCCCAAGGTTGTGCCGGCCATATCGATTACTCGGTCGGTTGTTTCGCCCTCGCCGATGTAACGAAGCGTGCTGGAAGCAACTGTGCTGAAACTGATCGTGCCGTTGGCGATGGTCGTAGGTGCACCCAGGTTGCTTGAGGCCGATCCCCCGACGACGCTGTTGAGCGAACTGACCACCAGGATCGCCGACTCGACGGTTGTCTTACCGGTAAAAGTGCTGTTGCCGCTAAGGGTGACCGTCGGGCTAGCGGTGCCCGTCGCCACGCGGCCGACCGTAATACCGCCGTTACCGGAGATGTCGCCGCTGTAGGTAATAGACTGACCGGCACCGGATACTGAACCGAGCGCGACGTCGCGGTTCAGAGCAATATTGCCTTGGAAATTTCCGCTGCCCGTACCAGTGATCGCTCGGCTGCCCGTGCCGGTCTGGACAATGATGTTGTTGGCCACACCGCCGGTTGCGTTCAAGCGCGCGTCACCCGTTCCGGCAACTTCGCCGAGGCTGATATCGCCGGAGCCAAGCGTGCCGTTGGTCGTCAATACGCCACGCTTAACGGTTGTTCCGCCAGTGTAGGCGCTGCCGACCATCGTAACCGTCCCTGAGCCGGTTGAATCCACCACGACCGACAGTGGTTTGGTTGCGTCGGGGCTGTCGCCAGCGGACAGGTTGAAAGAGATCCCGCCGGTGTTGGCGGCATTGAGCGTCAGCGCGACGGGCCCGCTGGCGGTGTTCGAAACGCGGAACGAACGCACATTGAGGGTGCTGGTTGAATTATTGGTCCAGGTCTGATCCCCCGCGAGTTGAACTAGCAAGGTGTTAGTACTGATGCCAAGCGTTGCATTGCCCGCGCCGCTGTTGACGGTAATGCCACCCGTGCCCAGCGTAAGAACGCGGTTGCCGGACTGCGACAGCGTTGTTGCTGCCGAGGTGTTGAACGTCAGCGACTTGGCCGCAATGTCTAGCCCGACCGAGATGCTGCCGCCCAGCGCCGCATCGGGCGTGGTGTTGAAGATCACGTCATCGTTGATTGTCGGCAAAGCCGACGAAACGCTGGTTTCCGCTGCATCCAGATACCAATTTGCCGTAACGCCCCACGAGTTGGTCGTGCCTGCGGCCCCCCAGTAAATCGGCGCTGCCGGCACCATCGACGCCGATGCCGCGATCGCGGCCGCCACAATCATCGGACCACTTGCCATCTTGTTCATTCGATTCATCTGCCCGCCTCCATTTGAAATGTTGTTCTCAAGTCTCAAAGCTGTCGCTATCGCCAATTAAGCAAACCCGTTTGTCGTTTCCGCCGGTTCTGGCCGCTTGCTGTACGGAATCGATTTGCCGAGCCCTTACCGCATTCTCTTTATCTCAAACTGTTTTCCCGCCAGCGCGTCCTTCACGAACTGGCCCCAATAAGGCGTGGGGGTGTAGTCCCAGTCGGCGAGCAGGCGGGGGCTGGATTTGGTGTGAAAGCACCAGCCTGTCCAGTGCAACTTGTGCTTCTGGATGAGGCCGAGCATGTCCGGGGCCCAAGTATACGGGTCTTCGTGGCGTTCCGGCGGGATGAAGGGCATGCGTTCGACTTCGCCGCCGAGCTCGCCGATGAACAGCGGATACTTGTCAGCCAGATCGAGGAACTTGCCCTGCCAATCGCTTTTCCACGGGTAGACATGGCTGGAGTAGACGATGCCGTTGCCGCCCTTGTCGTCCAGCGCGTAGCCATTGAGGATGCCGCTGAGGTCGTAGCCCCAGTCGAGGCCGCCGACAACGACGATGTTGTTGGCGCCGCTTTCGCGGATGACGTCGATCAGCTTCTGCATGCCGACCGAGCGAAACGCGATCAGCTTCTCGTTGTTCTCGGCCAGCGGTTCGCCGTTCTTCTTCGCTTCGGCGACCTTCTTCTGGTCGGCGACCGGGCCGCCGTTGCGCCAGACTTCCCACGAGATGTCGTGCGGCTCGTTGAACAGCTCAAACAGCACGGCGGGGTGGTTCTTGTATTTCTCGGCGATCGCCTGCCAGAAGATGACGTGGTCTTCCTTCGGAGCGCGGAATTGATGCAGGTCGAGCACAACGTACGCGCCGTTGGCGGCGGCGAGGTTGATCGAGTCGTCGACGAGCTGGCGGTAACCGGCGCCGCCATCCTTCTGGTAGTCGCCGCGGCCGAACCAGAAGGTTTCGCGAATGGGCTGTCGAAGAACGTTGGATTTCCATTCCTTAGTGGCCACCTCGACCGACTTGAGGATGTTGTCGCCGCTGGCGGACCATTCAAGGCTGCAGAGAGAGATGCCCTGAAGCCACACGGTCTGGCCTTCAACGGTCTGGATCTGGTTTCCGACGACCTTGAGTTCCTTCGGCATCAGTTCCGGCGGGCAGGGGGGCACCTGCGGCTTCACGGCCGCGGCGCGACGCTCACGCTCGGCGGCCTGCGCCGCGGCGCGAGCGGCGGCGGCAGCGCGGATCGGCTCGGGATCGGTGGGGACGAGCTTGATGTCGTCGAACTCCAGCGTGCCCGATTTGGCCTGGAAGAGCGTGAACATCATTTCCAACTCCGCCGCGCCCTCGGGCACCAGGAAACTGGTCGTGCGGCTTTCCCAGCCCTTGGACGTGCCGACGAAGGTGGGGGCGCCGGGGCTCGACAGTTTCTTTCCGTCGGCGTCCTTGAAGTTCATCATGATCCGGCCGTCGAACCACTTTTGCTTGCCGCGCTTGATGTCGGCGAACCGCACGCGGTAGCTCAGCTCGTACGCCTTGTGATCCGGCTTCACATTCGCGAGCCGATAGTCCATCACCGCCTTGCCCGGCTCGGCGACCTGAAGACGCAAGAAGTGGTTCCCGTCCTCCTCCACTCGCTCTGCCGGTGCTTTCACCGGCCAGGCTTCGGCGGTCTCGAACGTGCCATCCGGTAACACGGATGTCGCGTCGTCGGCGGCGAACGCTCGCGAGCACAGGCTCGACAGGATCGTAAAGCTCAGGAGAAGCAGCAGAATTCTTCGTTGCATGGTCGTCCGGTTTGCCGAGTCGTGGTGAGCCGGCTTGGAGAAACAGTCGTTGGTCGAGAAATCCTTCATCGCCATGAGATCAGCTTGATCGTTTTATCGAAGGTTGAAGTTCTTGATCGAAACGGAACTGGCCGGATCGCGAGTAATCGCGCCGACGATATAATCGGCTTTGAAATACTGCGCGTGCCCGTCGGCAAACAGCACGTTGCCGCCGTTCATATGTCGAAAGATGTCGAACGTTCGGTCGGCCTTCTGACCGGTCAGCACGACGGAGGAGATATCTCCGAGATGCCAGTCATCGGAGTCCGCGACGTGAATCTTCACGCTGGGGTCCGGGATTTGGTTGAACTTCCGGACCTTGGCCCAGGGCCTTGTGTTTGATCCTGAGAAACCGCCGGACGGAAGCTGCATGTAGAGCGATTCGGCGTAGCATGCCGATCCGTTATTCCCGGACCATGCCATCGGGTTCGGCACCTCCGGGCATGCGAATGCCGATTGCCGCATCCGCCGAAGTCTCTCAGGATTCGACCAGAAACTGGCGTATTCCTTGGGGGTTCCTGGGATGCCGGAGATGCCGCCCCAATCCTTCAATCCAAGATAGGGGCCGATGCAATCCCACATGCCATACGGTTTTTCCGTATACGGATCTTTCGAGATGTTCACGCGGGCTCTGTCCCACGTCAGCGGCGGGAGCCAATTATTCCACTCCATCCGGTACATCGTGAAGCCAATTCCGATCTGGCGGAGATTGGACAAACATTTGAGCGACCGGGCCGACGCGCGCGCCTTGTTCAGCGCGGGGAGCAGCATGGCGATCAGAACTGCGAGAATTCCGATGACGACGAGCAACTCCACCAACGTGAAGGCGGAGCGGCCTTGTTGATTTCGCCTGCCTGACATACATCCTCCAGACCTCGTGGCACCCGTCACGCATGCTGCGCGGGAGCACCTGCAGATATGCGTCGACTACGGCTTCGACTTGCACGCCGCCACGGACCCTCGTTCGATCAATTCGACCGGCAACACGCGGGCCTCCGCCCGGGCGCTGGGGTCGGCCATCTGTTTGCAGAGCAGGTCGATGGCCTCTTTGCCCATCTCCATGAACGGCTGACGAACGGTCGTCAGCGGGGGAGACAGCCATTCAGATAACGGGTCGCCGTCGAAGCCGACGACGCTGACGTCGGTCGGGATCGACAGGCCCAGCTTTGCGAGCGTTCGGTAGCCCGTCCGCGCGACGGCATCGCAGCTGAAGAAGATGCCGGTGGGCGGGTTGGGGCGCGACATCAGATCGGTGACCGCCGAATCGACCTGGGCGGACCAGTCGCCGAGGCGATCGTGGTGCGAGCAGAGATCGACGATCAGGCTGCGATCGAACGGCAGGCCGGCGTCGCCGACGGCGTCGCGCAGGCCGGCGAGCCGGTCGCGGACGGTGTCGGCTGCGAGGTCGCCGACGAAGGCGATCCGCTGATGTCCGTGCTTCGCCAGCAACTGCCCCGCCAGATAGCCGCCGCCCTGGTTGTCGGCGGTGACGGACGAGGCCTCGATGTCGTGCAGGCGCTGGTCGACCAGCACGAACGGGTACTTCTTCAACTTCAGCTCGAAGACCGCCTCGTTGAACTGCGGGCTGTGGAGCGCGATGATCACCGCACCGACCGCATTACCTCGCGGCAAATTTCGGAGCACTTCAAGGTCCAGCTCGGCATCGCCATGGGCATCGTAGAGTTGGATTTGGACGCCCAGCGTCTTGGCAACCTGTTGCCCGCCGCGCGAAACCAGGATGCAGGGCTCCCATGCCAGGTTGCCTGCCACCATCTGGATCGTGCGGTTGACGGAATTCGGCTCACGAACGAACAGTCCCTTCCCCGGGCGTCGTTCGATCTGGCCGTCCACGACGAGTTGCGTGATCGCCTTGCGGACGCTCATCCGGCTGATGCCGACGCGCCGCGCCAGTTCGTATTCCGATTCCAGCATGTCGCCCGGCTTCAGCTCGCGGTCGTTGATCCGGCCGCGGATGTGATCCAACAACGCGGCGTAAACCGGCGCTCGGGCGGAAGCAGGGATAGTTGCATCGGTCTGCATACTGGTACAAAACTAGTCTAAGATGTGGAATTGCATCAGTCAACCAGAAAGGGCCGCTTGCGCGGAATATTTTGTACCGGTCTAGTGCGTGGTCTAAGCTCTGCTTTCAGCGAAACTTGCGGGTTCTAGAGCTTGGAAAGCTGGTTGACGGTTGCCCGAAGATCTTTCGGAACCGGGGCTTCAACGGTCATGGATCGGCCGTTCGGGTGGGTGAACGTCAGGCGGTGGGCGTGGAGGGTGAGCCGCGCGATCAGCGGGCGTTCTTCCTCGCCACGAGTGGGGCGATAATAACGCTTGTGCTGAGACAGAAGGATCGGTTGATCGCTGCCATACAGCGGGTCGATCGCCAGCGGATGCCCGATATGTGCGAAGTGGACGCGAATTTGATGCGTCTTGCCTGTTTTCGGGAAAACGCGGACGAACGTGAAGCGTTTGAGCCGGCTTTCGACCTTCCACGCGCTTATGGCAGGCCGGCCTCGCTTACTGATGGCCATGCGGTCGCGTTCGACCGGATGTGGGGCCAGCGGGGCGTCGATCACGCCTTCGTCTTCCGCGATCTTGTCGGCCACCAGTGCCAGGTATTCCTTGCCGATCGTATTGTTCTGAAACTGGTGTGACAACGCCCGCTGCGCCTCCAGATGCCTGGCAAACAGCATGATGCCGGTCGTATCCTTATCAATCCGGTGGACGACGCGCAGCCGCGGGTCGTCTTTACCGGTACAGGGGATGCCGAGCTGGCGCGCCAAGCGCTCCAGAACGCTGTCGGTTTCCCCTCGTCCCGGGATGGCAGCCAATGCGGGGGGTTTGTTCACGACGACGATGTCGGCGTCGTCGTGCAGGATGTCGAGGGTGTCGTTTTTCTTCACGCGAGCGAGGTGTCCGTCTTCTGTTACTGCCCGATGCCGGACTGTTTAGACCATTTCTTTAGTTCGTCGTTCACGCGTGACTGGTTGCCGTTGAGGGCCAAGCTGCGCTGTAGCAACTCGACCGCCGCGATGCGGAACTTGTCGTCGGTGAAGCCGCTCATCTCGTATTGCCGGATCATCGCCGCGGCCTTGGCGTTGATGGCGGGGACGTAGCGGGGGTCGCGGGTGATGACGTCGTCGAGCAGCCGGTTCGCCTGGTCGAATTCCAGGCCGGCGGTATGGGCTTCGGCGAGCTTGGTCTGGGCGAAGCTTGTCTTGTTCTGGCTGACGATCTGCTCCCAAAGCAGCTTCGCCTCGACGACCTTCTTTTGCGCCAACAGGTTGTTGGCGAGGTTCTGCATGATCGCCTGCGATTCCGGATTCCGCTCCAGCGCCTTTCGATAGGCTGTTTCGGCCAGAACCAAGCTGTTTTTGGCGTCCAGCGCCACGCCCAGGTTCGACCACGCCACCGCCGATTCCGGATCGAGCTGGCAGGCTTTATCCAGGTATCGCACCGCCTCCTCGGTCTCGCCGACTGCGAGGTACACCGTGCCGAGGTTCATGTTGCTCTTGAAGTCGTTCGGCTCAAGCTTCAGTCCCTTCAGGTACGCGACGGCGGCCTCTTTGTAGCGGGTGAGGAACTGGTAGCTCACGCCGAGGTAGTAGTGGTTGTTGAGCGTATACGGATCGATCCGGGTGAGAACTTCGTACTGTTTCGCAGCGGCGCCGTAGTCGCTCTGGTTGCGGTAGATTTCGCCCAGAACGACGCGTGCCATGCGCAGTTCCGGATTGTTGATCACCGCCGATTCGAGGTTCTGGCGGGCGATGTCGGTCTGGCCTCTCTTGTAGGCCTGATAGCCCGAGACGTACTGGTCGATCGCCTTGGGGGGCTGAGCATTGCGAGACGCAGCGTTGCCGCCGCCCCCGGCGCAGCCGCCGGCGAGCCAGGCGATGCCGGACAGAGAGACAATAAGGCCGCGATGGAGGTGTTGGTTCATGCGGGTTGTATCTGTTGAAGCGACCGCAATATATGCCTTCATCCTATGGCTGGCAACGTAAGGCGTAGTTCATGTTTGACCGTTGTCCGGGTGACTTCTAACATCAGCGACCCGAGGCACGCGCGCGACCACGCGAAAAACCGACCGGCCGTGCGGGTGAGGAAACCGTCAGGAGGCACGATTTGTCCATCCTAGTTGCCATCCCCGTCCACAACGAACGGAAATACGTCGCCGGCGTGCTGGAGAAGGTTCGGAAGTTTCACGACCAGATCCTGTTCGTCGATGACGCCAGCACCGACGGTACGGGCGAGTTCCTCGCCGCGCAATCCGGCATTCATCTGCTCCGCCATGCCGCCAACCAAGGCTACGGCCGGGCGATCATCGACGCCTTCGACTACGCCGCCGCCAACGGATTTGACTGGGTCATCACCATGGACTGCGACGAGCAGCACGAGCCGGAGATGATCCCCGAGTTCGTGAAGCGGATCGCGCGCAACCGCTGGGACATCATCAGCGGCTCACGCTACACCGACCAAAGCAAGCTGGACGACCTCGCCCCAGGCGACCGGCGTCTCATCAACCAGACGATCACCTCGGTCGTCAACGACCTGTTCGGCTGGAGGCTGACCGATACGTTCTGCGGCTTCAAGGCCCATCGCGTGAGCGCGATGACGCCGCTGAAGCTCGACGAGGCCGGCTACGCGTTCCCGCTGCAACTCTGGCCGCGCGTTTATGACGCGGGGCTGCGGGTAAAGGAGATCCCGGTCAAGCGGATTTACAACGACCCCACTCGCACGTTCGGCGGCAACCTCGACGACGCGAACGAGCGGCTTCGACATTACATGGACGTGCTGAAGCGCGAGCTGCGCCGCATCCATCACGCGTCGGCGGACGCGTTGGACCAGGTGTCGCTGGAGCAGCCGATCCCCGCGGAACTGTCGCCGGCGGCGGCGGAAGAGTGTCACGCCTGTTGTGGGTGTCGATGAAAACGTACGCCGACTGGAAAGCGCCCAAGACCGACGAAGCGCACCTCCTCTGGCCGGCGGCGGGGGAGTTGATAGAGCAGACCCGCGCCAATGCCGAGCAGCTCGATTCGCTGGACTCCGTTCTGATTCAAAACGAGTCGCTGACCGACCTTCGCCGCGCCACGCGCTCCGCGATCGGCTTCGACCGGCGGCCGGTCGTCGCGACGGGGCACCAGATCGAGATGTATCACCCCGGCGTGTGGGTCAAGAACATCGTCATCGACGAGGTTGCCCGGCAGGTCGACGGGCGGGCAATCCACGTCGCGGTCGATACCGATACGCCAAAGCATTTGCAGTTGCGATGGCCGGACCACACGCATTTGATGAGCGATGACCCGCAGATCATCGATGGGGCGTGGTCGTCGCTGGTGGCCGCGCCGTCGCCGGGATACCTGGACCGGATCGAGCGTCTTTTCGAACGTAGTGCGGCCGAGTGGTCGTTCGAGCCGGCGATCCGTCCGTTCTTCGCCGGGTTCCGCGCGGCCCAGGCGGACACGCTTGGCGAATCGATCCTCACCGGCGCCAAGGCGCTGGATGAATCACTGGGGCTGGACGTCTCGTTCGTGCTGGCGTCGCGGCTGATCGCGACGCGCGGATACCTGGCGTTCGCGCATCACATCGCGTCGGACATCGAGCGGTTCGCGTCGCACTACAACGCGGCACTGGCGGCCTATCGCAGAGAGGCGGGCATCTCGACGGCGTCGCGCCCGATGCCGGATTTGCAGGTGAAGCCGGCGTTCATCGAACTGCCGTTCTGGCTTGATGATCTGGAATTGCAGCAACGCACGCGCGCCGTCGTCATCAAAAGCGAAGGCGGCTGGGCCTTGGCGGGAGCGGCGGACGATCCGTTCGTGTTCGATCCCGACCTCGACGCCGAGGTGGCCGCCGGCGCGCTGGGCGGCTATCTGCGCGAACACCAATTGAGGCTGTCGCCCCGCGCGCTCACGCTGACGATGTTCATGCGGCTGCTGCTGGTCGACCAGTTCGTCCACGGCATCGGCGGGGCGCGGTACGACCAGGTGACGGATCGAATCATCCACACCTATTTCGGCATCGAGCCGCCGGCGTTCTCGGTCGCGACGGCGACGCTGTATTTCCCCGGCGCGGGCGAGCGATCGGGCGTGTGCATTCCGTGCCTCGTCAGCGAGGGACACCGATTGCGCCACAGCGTGCTGCCAACGAAGCAGAACTATCTCGAACGGATCAATGGCCTGCCTCGCAAGAGCCTTCAACGCCGATCGACTTACATCGAAATGCACCGGGCACTGGCGGATACGGCGTCGGCGACAGACACGATGCCGCAGTGGAAAGAACGCCTCGATCGCGCGATCGGCCGAAAAAACGAGGAGAAAACGCTCTTCGACCGCGAGTTGTTCTACGGCATCCAGCCACGCGAGCGGTTGACAGCGATGATCGAACGATATCGAATCGCGTTTTGATGACGCTCGCCTTTTCAACGAACGCCTTTACCCGATTCCCGCTGGCCGACGCGGTCAACGCGATCGCCGATGCCGGCTTCCGTGCCGTCGAAATCCTGGCCGACGCGCCGCACGCCGACGTGCGCGCGATCAGCGATGCCGACGTGCGATCGCTTCGACGGTTGATCGAGTCGCGAAAGCTCTCGGTCAGCAACGTGAACGCCAACTGCACGTTTGCCTACTGGAAGGACGCGCCGCCGGAGCCGTATTTCGAGCCGAGCCTGATCAGTCCGAGCGACAAGATGCGGGATGACCGCATCGATCTAATCAAGCGCACGTTGCGATTGGCGAAGGAGATCGGCGCACGGAACATCTCGATTACGAGCGGCCGCTGCCTGGCGCACGTGACGCCGGCGGAAGCGGCGGGGCGGCTGACCGAGGCGCTGCGGGTCGTCCTGGACGAGGCCGACCGGCAGCAGGTTGACGTCGGCATCGAACTGGAGCCGGGCATCTACCTCGAGTTCGTCCACGAACTGCGCGACTGGATCGGCCGGCTCGACCATCCGCGGTTCGGCGCGAACCTCGACATCGGCCATGCCGTCGTCAACGGCGAGCGGATCGACGAATCGGTCTTCACGCTGGCAGGGCGAACCTGGAACCTCCACGTCGAGGACCTGCCCGGCCGAAAGCACTACCACACCGTTCCCGGGGAAGGCACGTTCGACTGGCGGCAACTCCGACGGTCACTGGAGGCGGTCAAGTACCACCGCGGGGTAACCGTCGAGCTTTACACCCAAACCCTCGCCCCGCACGCCGCCGCGAGGCGCAGCTACGAGTTTCTGGCACCGCTTTTCAGTTGAAAAAGGAAGGGGTGCCGACATCCCTTGACCCACAAACCATAATCGGATAAAAATGTCCTCTAAAGAGCTTTTTGGCCACTGTAGAGGTCGGCAGATGATTTTCACGACGACGACAGAGTACGCGATTCGCGGGCTCGCAGAACTGGCGGGGCGCTCGTCGGATTCCAAGAGCATCATGCTCGACGAGCTTGTCTCCGGCACGACCCTCCCCCGCGATTTCCTCGCGAAGGTCTTCCAGCGGCTCGTCAAGGCGGGGCTGCTCAAGAGCGCCAAAGGCCGGGGCGGGGGTTTCACGCTGGCGAGGCCGGCACACCAGATCACGCTCAAGGATATCGTCGAGTCGATCGACGGGCCGATCCATTTAGATCGATGTGCGGTTGGGCTCGACAAGTGCAACGATCATCAGCCGTGCCCGCAGCATGACTTATACAAACCGATCCGCCAGCGCCTGAAGGACTACCTGGCCACCACCACGGTCGCCGATTTGGCGAGCAGTCTGAAGACCAAGCAGGCCTGGGTGAAAATCGTTGAAATAAAGGCCGCGGAAAAAGAAGAAAAGCTACCAACGAATGGGAAGCACTGAGAATGCCGGAATGGTCGATTCGAATTCCAATCGCCTATTGTGATTGGCGGCATTAGTTAACATCCGGACGGGCGAGGGCGTTCGAAAGGATTTGTCAGATGCAAGCGAACAAGTTCGTGACGGACTGGGTCAACGAGATGGCCCGGTTGACCAAGCCCGACAAGGTCGTCTGGTGCGACGGCTCGAAGGAAGAGCGCGAGCGCCTGTTTGAGGAAGGTTGTCGTGACGGCACCTTCATCAAGTTGAACCAGAAGAAGTGGCCGGGCTGCTATTACCACCGCAGCAACTCCAACGACGTTGCGCGCACCGAGCACCTGACGTTCATCTGCACGCCCAGCAAGGACATGGTTGGGCCGACCAACAATTTCATGAACGACAAGGAGGCGTACAAGAAGCTCACGCCCCTGTTCGACGGCTGCATGAAGGGCCGGACGATGTACGTCATCCCCTTCGTGATGGGCCCGATCGGCTCGCCGCTGGCGAAGGTGGGCGTGGAGATCACCGATTCGATCTACGTCGTCCAGAACATGGGCATCATGACCCGCATGGGCGAGGTTGCCTTCAAGCAACTGGGGGACAGCAGCGAGTTCACGAAGTGCCTGCACTCGATCGGCGACGTGAACCCCGATCGCCGCTACATCTGCCACTTCCCGCTCGACAACACGATCTGGTCGTTCGGCTCCGGCTACGGCGGCAATGCGCTGCTCGGCAAGAAGTGCCTGGCGCTCCGCATCGCCAGCTTCCTGGGTCGCCAGCAGGACTGGATGGCGGAGCACATGCTGCTCATGGGCATCGAGGGCCCCGGCGAAGACGGCAAGACCGAGAAGACCTACGTCGCCGCCGCGTTTCCCAGCGCCTGCGGCAAGACGAACTTCGCGATGCTCGTCCCGCCGAAGAAGTACGCCGACCAGGGGTGGAAGGTCACCACGCTCGGCGACGACATCGTCTGGATGTGGGTGAACGAGAAGACCGGCCGGCTGCACGCGATCAACCCGGAGACGGGCTATTTCGGCGTCGTGCCCGGCACGAACGAGAAGTCGAATCCCAACGCGCTGGCGAGCATGAAGAAGGACACGATCTTCACGAACGTGGGCCTCGTAAAGCTCGACGACGGCTCGTACGACGTCTGGTGGGAAGACAGCGGCATGCCCCCGCCCGCCAAGTGCATCAACTGGGAAGGCAAGGAGTGGACCCCGACGCTCGCGGCCGAGACCAAGATCAAGGCGGCCCACCCCAACAGCCGCTTCACCGCGCCGATGGACAACAACCCCGTCCTCGATCCCGCCGCCAAAGATCCCGCGGGCGTGCCGGTCAGCGCGATCGTCTTCGGCGGACGCCGCTCGAAGACCATCCCGCTCGTCTATCAGGCGTTTAACTGGGTGCACGGCGTGTACATCGGCGCCACCATCGGCTCCGAAACCACCGCCGCCGCCACCGGCGCGCAGGGCGTCGTCCGGCGCGACCCGATGGCGATGCTCCCGTTCATTGGCTACAACATTCGCGACTACCTCGTGCACTGGTTCCAGATGCGCAAGAAGATGACCGACTGCCCGCGCGTGTTCATGGTTAACTGGTTCCGCAAGAACGACCAGGGCAAGTTCCTCTGGCCGGGCTTCGGCGAGAACATGCGGGTGCTGAAGTGGATCGTCGATCGTTCGCACGGCCGGGCCTACGCGAAGGAAACGCCGCTCGGCTGGATGCCGCGATCCGAGGACATCGACCTCGAAGGCCTGTCCATCAGCGAAAGCGATCTACAGGTTCTCGAATCCGTCAGCCCCGAAGACGTGAAGCAGGAAATCCTGAGCCAGGAAGAGCTGTTCCTCAAGCTCGCCGGCGACCTGCCGAAAGAGATGATCTTCCAGCGCGAGCTGTTGATCACGCGGCTGTAACGTCCTGCGGTTAACATCGTTGTGATAGCACTGACACGCGGCCGCCGGGAACCGTTCCTGGCGGCCGCGGTTTCGCGCTGTAAGGCGGATTGTTCTGCGTCGTCTCTGACACGCAAAGGAACTCATGTACCATCACATCGAAGCCCTCGACGGGCGGCGGCTCTTCAACGGCGGCGCGGTTGATCCCACCTTCGGCGTATCAGGGGAATCTACTATAGTCCTCCGAACTACCCTCGAACGCGACATTGCCACCCCCGAACAGGTGGTCACCGATAGCGGTGGGCGGGCTTATGTGCTCGGCTTTCTTGCGTCGGCGATCGACGGCAATCAGTCGTTAATCCAGGTCCGCCGGCTTACGCGAGAGGGCGCGGTGGACATGACTTTCAACGCCGCCGGCAAGGGGCTGCTGGGCTTTTCGGTGAACGCGTCCCGATCGAAGGGGAGCGATCCGGGGACGGCACGCATCGCGGTCGATTCGTCAGATCGGCTGCTGGTGCTCATGCTCGACCGCGTCTACCGTTTTACCGCCACCGGGCGGCTGGATACGACGTTCGGCAACCGTGGCGTTACGGTTCTGACTGGGCTGGCCGGCGCTCGCGACCTTCAACTGGATGCCGACGATAACATCTGGTTGGCGGCGTCGCGCAACAGCATCTTTAAGGGCAACGCGACGCTGACGTTCGCCGTCGCCAAGCTCGCGTCGAACGGCCGGTTTGACACGACCTTCGATGGCGACGGCATCTACGACCTGGCCGCCCCCGGCGATGCGAATGCGCTGACCACGCGAGCCAAAGGCGAGTCGATCCGCGTGTTGGGCAACGGATCGGTGTTGGCAGCCGGCAGTACGTCTTACAGCTTTTTCGATCAGAGCTTTGAGGGCAACAGCACGGTGACCGGTGTGAATGTCGTGAAGTTCCGCCCCGACGGCACGATCGACACCACTTATGGCACGGCCGGGCAGGCCAGGTACGAGGCGGCACGTAAGGACGTCGTCTTCGCCAGCGCTTCGCTTAGTGGTATCCGTGCCGACGGCACAGTGGTAGTGAACCGCGATGTCGGCACCGATCATCCTGACGGCCTCGGATCATCCTCGCAGAATTTCCTCATTTCGACGGCCGGCCAAGCGTCGACGTCGCCGGTGGTATTCAATTACCAAGCCGACCAATCACTTGGCCGAGTGGAGTTCATCCAGCAGGCAGACGGCGCGGAACTGATCGTTCACAAGACCAACCGGGTGATTTATCGCTTTGCCAATGGCGCGATCGACCCCACCTTCAACGGCGGCACGCCCGTTGCCAGCGTGATGGCGGCGGGGCTCGGGTCGGACGGGTCGGTCCTCGTGGCCGGCATCTCGACCGAGCGCCGCACGTCGATCAGCGCCCGACGTCTTTTCCGCTCCGATGCCCCGGCTGCGGACGTGTACGCCAAGCCGCTGACGCAGCCATCAACTTCGGCCAAGTTCTCGGTCATCTATCGCGATCTCGACGGCATCGACGAATCATCCATCAACGGCCTCGAACTCCGCCTCGTCGGCCGCGACGGCACCGCTCGCCGGCCGCGGCTGATCTCGATCGTGCGGCTCGATGCTTACCGCGTGCAGGCGTTCTACAAGGTCGCCAACCCGATCGGCAACGGCGTCTGGCAAAAGACCGATGACGGCTCCTATCCCATTCGCATCCTCGATGGCTTCGTCAAAGACAGCGAGGGTAACGCGATGGCCAAACGCACAATCGGACAATTGCCAGTGTCGATCGCGTAGGCGAAATCGCGAGCCGCGATTCTCTGCTAAAATTCGTTTACGTTGGCGGCAGTGAGGGAGCTATTTTGCTTGGGTTGCTATGGGTGCCAGCGGGTTTTCGACACGCCGTCTCGTCATTGGGATGACGTGAATAAACGCTGTCGCGAAAAACATGAGGCCGATGAATAAACTCATCATCGCTTCCGTCAATTTCTGAAGTGAGCTGATACCGGCCTCCACGCTCTCGCATCTCGATACCGCCGCGGCGTCGGTCAACGCGGCCCACAATGTGATTTGCGCGGTTTGCGCCAATGAACAGGCAAATCCGTAACGGATCCATGCCAGCGAGATCCACATAACGCCGCACAGTCCGAAAAAGCTTGCCATTAACAGATATTGCCAGCGATAGGAGGGAATTTCGGAGCTGGTTTGTTGGGTGGACATGTATTTCCCCTTTCAGCACCCATCGCCACGCCGACCTGCGCGTGAGCGATTCGTATATTCGTAACTCAGATAATCTGATCGACGAGATTTTCGCCTCTCTCAAACCGCCGCAGGTTGGTGAGGAAGTGTTCGAGCATGCGTTGGGGTTCGTCGTGCGTGCCGCCGGCGGTGTGGGGGGTGATGTGGCAGTGTGGGGTGGTCCAGAGAGGGTGGTCCTCGGGGAGGGGTTCCGGGGCGGTTACATCAAGGTAAGCGTGGGCGATTTGGCCGGACTGAAGGGCGGCGGCGAGGGCGGTTTGGTCGTTGGTGTCGCCGCGGCCGATGTTCAGGTAGATCGCGCCGGGGCGGAAACGGGCGAGACGGGCGGCATCGAAGAAATTCGTGGTTGAAGGCGACGACGGCAGGATGTTGAGAACGACGTCCATCTTTGGCAGGCGGGCGTCGAGCTGGTCGATCGGCAGGGCGGGGCAGTTTTCGTCGCCGCGGACGGATCGGCGGAAGGCCGTGATGTCGAGGCGGAAGGGGGCGAGCAGTTCGACCACCCGGCGGGCGATCGCGCCGTAGCCGACGATCGCAACCCTCTGTCCCCTCAGCAAAAACGACTGGCCGCGGAGCTCGAGATATCGCCACTTGGCGTCCTGCTGGTCGATCGTGGCGGTCGGCAGGGCGCGGGCGAGGGAAAGCAGCATTGCGACGGCGTGCTGAGCGCACGGCTCGTCGTACAGGCTCGACGCGTTGCAGAACGCAACGCCTTTGTCCTTCATCGCTTGCAGGATTTCGGGTTTGTCGTACCGGGTATAGCCGGCGGTGGTGAGTTGCACCCATTTGACGGCCGTGGATTCGAGGATGTCCTGCACGTGCGGCTGGCCGTAGAGGGTCTCGGCCTCCATCGCCGCCGGGTCGCGATCGCCGGCGGCGAGGTTGGACTTGCTGGTCTTGGGGGAGACGATGAGCTCGTGTCCCGCCGAGCGGTCCTTGAGTTGCTGGAGGAGGGGTGCGTCAAAATAGTGGTTGGTCCAGATCTTCACGTCGGACATAGTAGATAAGGACTTAGCGGATTTCATGGGAGAATTGGGGTGGCGAGTTTGAGAAAATCAGATGGCGGGGGGATGATTGACATTAGTTAGGCTCGATTTACAATGCTTCGCCCTAACGCTCGCGGTGCGCCCGCAGCGTTGTTTGTTTACAGACAACGCACATTGGCAGCCATGATCGCGAGGGAATGGACGGATGTCCGTGCTGGTGTAGCTCAGTGGCAGAGCGCGTCCTTGGTAAGGACGAGGTCGTGGGTTCAACCCCCACCACCAGCTTTGTTGATTGTCGATTGCCGATTTCCGATTGCCGAGTTCGTGAGGCTCAGGAACGGCTGGTTGATCGACAATTCGGTAGTATTGGTATTTCGGAAATCGGTAATTTTGGAGGTTTGTCATGGCTAAGGGAGTATTCGAACGCAAGAAGCCGCACGTGAACGTCGGCACGATCGGTCACATCGACCACGGCAAGACGACGCTGACGGCCGCCCTCGCGGCGCGTTCGCAGGCGAAGTACGGCACGACCGCGAAGAGCTATAAGGACATCGCCAAGGGCGGCATCGACCGCGACGCGACCAAGACGGTCACGATCGCCGCTGCCCACGTGGAATACGAATCAGATACCCGTCACTACGCCCACGTCGACTGTCCCGGTCACGCGGACTACATCAAGAACATGATCACCGGCGCCGCTCAGATGGACGGCGCGATCCTGGTGGTGTCGGCCGCCGACGGCCCGATGCCGCAGACCCGCGAACACATCCTTCTGGCCCGCCAGGTCGGCGTGCCGAAGATCGTCGTGTTCCTCAACAAGATCGACCTCGTCGACGACGCCGAACTGCTCGACCTGGTCGAGATGGAAGTTCGCGAACTGCTGACCAAGTATGGCTTCCCCGGCGATGACACCCCGATCATCAAGGGTTCGTCGAAGCCCGCGCTGGATAACCCCGGCGACGACAAGGCCAACGAGCAGATCGACGCGCTGGTTAAGGCGCTGGACGAGTACGTCCCGATGCCCGAGCGTGAGATGGACAAGCCGTTCCTCATGCCGATCGAAGACGTGTTCTCGATCAAGGGCCGCGGCACCGTCGTCACCGGCCGTATCGAGCGCGGTCAGGTCAAGATGGGTGACACCATCGAAATCATCGGTTTCGGCAACAACAAGAACTCGGTTGTCACCGGCATCGAACAGTTCAACAAGACCATGGACATCGGTATCGCGGGCGACAACGCCGGCGTGCTCCTGCGTGGTATCGAAAAGGACGACGTCGAGCGCGGCCAGGTGCTGGCGGCCCCGAAGTCGATCACCCCGCACAAGAAGTTCCAGGCCGAAGTGTACGTGCTGACCAAGGAAGAAGGCGGTCGCTCGACCCCGTTCTTCTCGGGTTACCGCCCGCAGTTCTACTTCCGCACGACCGACGTGACCGGTTCGACCAAGCTCCTCGGCGGCGCCGAAATGTGCATGCCGGGCGACAACGTCTCGATCGAAGTCGAACTCCAGGCTCCGATCGCCATGGAAGAAAAGCTTCGTTTCGCCATCCGTGAAGGCGGCAAGACCGTCGGTTCGGGCGTCGTGACGAAGATCCTCGAGTAGTCTGAAGAAGGAGACAGGAGATGAGGAGACAGAAGACAGGAGTTGGCCATGCACGGCTTGCTTCTTCCTCTGTCTCCCGTCTCCTGATTCCTGACTCCTTTTAAGGTATTGAAATGGCCAAGGAAAACCGCGAAATGGTGTGGCTGCAATGCACCGAAACCGGCGATCTGAACTACCGTACTCAGATCAAGGTCGCCGGTGGCGTGCAGAAGGTTGAGGTGAAGAAATATCACCCGAAACTGCGCCGTCATACCCTGCATAAGATCAAGCGGAAGTAATCAAGTGTGAGCGGTCGCGGCGGTGAGCGATCGGCGCGCTTCGCGCGTGCTGAAAGTTGATCACTGCAGCGGCTTGCCACTTTTGTACGCCGGTAGCTCAATTGGCAGAGCAGCCGTCTCCAAAGCGGCAGGTTGCAGGTTCGATTCCTGCCCGGCGTGTTCCGAGACTTGGGAGCGTACTTGTCGTCAGCCACCCTGAACAACGGCAGCGAGATGGAAGAAAAAGGCTCACCCGACGAATCCGATGTACGGGAAGTCGAAGCGCGTCCGCACAAGCAGGGCGGTTTCTTTGCGATCTACAAGAAGGGACAGGGCTACTGGACCCGCATGGGCACCGCGCTCGGCGCGGCATTGCTGCTGACGGTGACGGCGGTCTTCGTCTATACGCAGTCGAAACTGATGCTGGCCTCGGCTTTTTATAAAGAGCAATCGACCACGGATTTGGTCGGTTCGGCGCTTCAGGAAGTACAGCGTGCCAATCAGGCGGGCCTTGAGCGGTCGGCCCAGATTGCCAACAGCGTCGCCGTCGGAGCGACGGCGGGCATCGTGCTGGTTGGGGTGCTCATCGCCTGGCGGCTGATGAACAAGCCTCGCAACGTCGATTTCCTCATCGCGACTGATGTCGAGATGAAGAAGGTCAACTGGACGAGCCGCCGAGAGCTGTTCGGCTCGACCCGCATCGTGATCACGTTTCTCTTCCTCATCGCGGCGATCCTGTTTCTGATCGACGTGGGAACGGGAGCGTTTTTCCAGCTCATCGGCCTTCTGAAGTTCGGGCCGCTTTCGTAAGTCAATTTTGGGATCGGTTCCGACCATGAAGCACTTCTACGTCCTGCGAGTTGCCAGCAATAAGGAAGACCGCGTCCGCGAGACGCTGGCGCGCAAGGTCAAGATCGAAGGGCTGGAGGACAAGGTCGAGCGCATCCTCGTTCCCACCGAAGCCGTCCGCTCGATGAAGGGCGGCGTAAAGCGCGAGAGCGACCGCAAGCTTTATCCTGGCTACGTGTTTATCGAAATCGAGCCCCTTCCGGACGGCAAGATCCCCGAGAAGGTGTGGTTCGTCATCAAGGAAACCGACGGCGTCGGCGATTTCATCAGCTCCGGTGGCAAGCCGATGCCGATGACCCCGATCGATCGCGACAAGATGCTTCAGGCCGTCGAGGCCGCCGCCGATACTGCCCCGCGGCTGGATACGAAGTACAACAAGGGCGACAAGGTCAAGGTTACCAACGGTCCGTTTGAAAACTTCGAAGGCGAAGTGGACGAGATCCTCGGCGACCAAGGCAAGGTCCGCATCATCACCACCATTTTCGGCCGTCCGACGCCGCTGGAACTGGAATACTGGCAGATCGAGAAGCTGTAAGCTTCCCGTCGAGCCGATAGGCTGCACACACAACAAGATTGACCGCACACCGAAGCCCGATCGCGATCATGCGTTCGGGCTTCTTCTTTTGGGTTTCCGTGGGGCGGGGCGTTGTGCAGGCCTTGCATAGCGGCTGTGAGGCTGTGGTATACTATTGGATTTCAAGCGGAAAGGCCGATCGATGCGTAAAAAGTCCCGGGGGCTCATCTCGTTGCTCGCGTTGAGTTGTCTGTCGGCTTCCACGCGGGCGGCGGAACCGGAACCCGCGGCTCCCAGCCTCCCGCAGACTGAGCGGCAGCAGTTGATGGAGAAGCTGAAGGCCGACCTGGAGACGTATTACGCCAACGCATACGGCGCTCCGTTGAAGCAGAAGAGCAGGCTGGCCCGATTGGTGGCGGTGGTGTCGTTGTCACGGATCGACGCGATGCCGATCACCGAGCGGTTGATCGAAGCGGCCTCTGGCGACGACCTGCTCGTTGCACAGGTGGCGTGGGATGCCCTTCATGCCCGGCATGCCTCGCTGACCGACGATCAACGGAATCGATGGCTGGACGCCGGCCTGAAGGCCCGCAAGCGTGGAGCGTTTCCGGGCGAGACGGGCTTGCCGTTATTGTCGGCGGTCGCGGGCTACGTCTACGACGCCGATCCGAAGATGATTGCTGACATGGTCGGCGATAGCGCTACCGCAGAGAATGCGGAGAAGCTTCGGCCGATCGTTCTCAAGCTGTTCCAGACGCGTCCGGACTGTCGCTGGCTTCGGCCGCTCGTCACCAAATATCTGCGGCAGGCGGACAGCGCGGCCCGCGTTGAGCCGGCGCTCCGCTCCATCCCTGGTGCGCCGTCCGGCGTAGATAAGCCGGGTCAGCTTGTCGTCGCGTGGGACCGCTTCATCAACGGTTTACCGAAGACCGATCCGCTGGAGCCGGGCGCGTATGCCGGAACCAGCGAGGCGTTTCCGAAGCCCGAAAAGATCGACAATCCTGAGGGGGCCAAGTGGCGTCGGGAACTTGAACTGCCGAACCTTCCGACTGAGCGAATTGAGCTGGCGTATTGCATTGATTCAACCGGTAGCATGGTAGAGGTGAACAAGCTGCTGGCCGCCACGCTCCAGCCGTTGACGATGGCAATGGGCCTGGCCGCCAGCGACGTGCGTGCGGGCGTGGTTTACTACCGGCATGAGACAGTTCCGGCACTACAGAAAGGTTGCTGCAAAAAAGCCGCTAGCGATCCAAAGAATCATACCGTGTTCGTTGTGCCGCTATCGAAACAGGTGGATGCGGTCGTCGGCGCCATGCGGTCGTTCTACATCGACCCGAATGCCGGCCATGACGGGGGCACCGGCGCGTATGCGGCGGCGCTGGAGGCGGCGACCAAGCTCAACTGGGGCAACGCCAAAACCAGCGAACGCGTCGTGATCGTCATCGGCGATGCCGTTCCGACCGACGGCAGCGTAGATCACGCCACCAAGTGCGCGGCTTTATTGAAGCAAAACGGCGTGCGGCTGCACTTCTTAGAACTGAACAATAATGCCGCCAAGGCCGTCTCTCCTATGGCGACCGCCGGCGGAAACGCGCCGGTGATTTTCCAGAGCGACATGGCCCTCTACAAGAAGTTCACCGGCGCCGGCAAGCCGCTGCCGCTGAGCGAGGCGATCAAGAGCAACGTCGGCACGACGGTCACCAACGTTATCCGGGACACGCTGCCGCCAGAGTTCCACGATCGTATGGACACACTCTGGAAGGCAACCCTGCCGATCCTCCAGGCCACGCTCGATACCCAAGCCGCCAAGCCGTCGCGGTACTCGTTGCTCGACTGGTCCTTGGCTACCCGGTAGCGGCGGCCAGAGGATGCCTGCCGATTGATTCGCCGGCGGGCTTTCGGTATTCGTGAGCGGTTATGCCTGTCAGCTTCTTCAGCACCGTCCAGGAAAGCCCTCATTTTCATCGGTTTACGTTTGGCGTGAGCCAGATGCCGCTGTGGGCCCGGGGAATCATGTTGATTCCGCTGGTTCCGGGAATAATTCTGGTGGGCTTGTCATTATTATTGGTTCTTGTTAGTATTCTCGCCCTTTTACTGCTCACGGTTCCAGTCTATCTGCTTTTAAAGTGGGCGACGGGCGTGAAGGCCGCCCCTGCAGGATTTTCGTCCCGCGGGGCAAAGCGGGTGCAGGCAAAGGTTTCGGACGCGTAAGAGTAGATTGTATAAGCGCTTAGAAGAATTGAGTTCGCCATGGCCAAGAAGGAAATCGTCAACCAGTTCAAGATCTATGCCCCGGGCGGTACCGCGACGCCGGCTCCCCCGATCGGCCCGGCGCTCGGTCAGTATGGCGTGAACCCCGGCCAGTTCATCCAGCAGTTCAATGCCGCCACCGCCCAGCTCAAGGGCAAGGTTGTCGGCGTCGTCATCACGACGTTCAAGGACCGCACCTTCAGCTTCGAGATCAAGAGCTCGCCGGCCTCGGCGTCGCTGAAGGAGATCGTCAAGGCGGATAAGGGTTCGGGCGAGCCGAACAAGAACAAGATCGGCAAGGTCACCTTCGCCGACTGTAAGAAGATCGCCGAGGGCAAGTTCAAGGATATGAACTCGTTTGACCTCGACGCCGCCGCCCGACAGATCGCCGGTACGGCCCGCTCGATGGGCATTACCGTTGAAGGGTAAGTTGTTCAGTGTCGAAATACGGGGATGTCGAATAGGCATTCTCCATATTCGATGATCGACATTCAGATAGCCGGACCACGGGCTTCAACAGTGGGAGCTTTTCGCGGACGAGCTTTTCACGGTCCGCCAAGGAGCGAAAGACATGGCAACAGTCGTTGTCCGTCGTTCGAAGCGTTACAAGAAGGCCGCCGAAAAGGCGACCGAGCAGCTGCTCTCGATTGAGGACGGCGTCAGCCGTCTGAAGCAGTTTGCCCCCACGAAGTTTGACCAGACGGTCGAGCTGATCTTCTCCCTCGGGATCGATGCCAAGCAGGCCGACCAGTCGGTTCGCTCTGCCGTCAGCCTGCCCCACGGCATCGGCAAGCAGAAGCGCGTCATCGCGTTCTGCCCGGAGCACCTCAAGACCAGCGCCCTGAACAACGGCGCGATCAAGGCCGGCGGGCAGGAGCTCGTCGCCGAAATCGAGAAGGACAACTTCACCGATTTCGACGTCGCGGTCGCCACGCCGGACATGATGCGTTTCGTCTCGAAGCTCGGCCGCGTGCTCGGTCCGAAGGGCCTGATGCCGTCGCCCAAGGCTGGCACCGTTACCCCGGACATCGGCACCGCCGTCCGCGAGTACGCCGCCGGGAAGACCGAGTTCCGCAATGACTCGGGCGGCAACGTCCACACCGTCGTCGGCAAGGCCAGCTTTGGCAACGACAAGCTCGTCGCCAACATCCAGGCGATGATCGACACGATCAAGAAGCTCAAGCCTCAGACGGCCAAGGGCACTTACATCAAGCGCGTCATTCTGAAAGGGTCGATGACCCCGGCGGTGTATCTGACTGTGGCCTAAGCAAGTGCTGGGTGCAAAGGACTGAGAACTGAGAAATCAGTCTTCCGTTCAGTCCTCAACGCTCAGTCCTCAGTACTGAAGGTGTTCCCATGAGCAAGAAAATCAAAAACCTGATCGAAAAGGAACTCGGGCAAGAGTTCCAGGGCATCGAAGGCCTGGCCGTCATCAACCCGCGCGGGATGGATGGCAACAAGAACAACAAGCTCCGCCATAAGCTTCACGGCAAGGGCCTGAAGATGCTGGTGGTGAAGAACACGCTGGCCCGCCGCGCCGGCGAGTCGACCAAGGTCAAGGGCTTCGAGAAGCTGCTCGACGGCCCGAGCGCCGTGATCTTCGGCAAGGCAGGCTTGCCCGACATCGCCCGCCTGCTTCTCGACGAGAAGAAGGCCGACGACAAGCTTGAACTCCGCGGCATCTTCTTCGACGGCGAAGCCTATGCCGGCGAAGAGGGCGTGAAGACCGTCGGCTCGTTCCCGACGCGCGAAGAGGCGATCGCCGGCATCGTCGGTGCGATTCTCGGCGCCGGTGGCGGCCTGGTTGCCGCCCTGCAGGGCCCCGGCGGTTCGATTGGCGGCATCCTGTCGTCGATCGAAGAGAAGGCGAAGGAAAAGGAAGGCTCCGCCCCGGCGGCCGCCTGATAGAACGGGCGTTTTGCTCGTCATTGATTTTGATTTGAAGACGCGGGCGAGAATGCCCGTGTTACCGATATCCGGCTGCTTCGACTGCTCCGAAAGGATTAAAACGCTCCATGGTGGGGCGTGCTCTTGAAGCGGGATGATCTCGACACGTCTGACCCCCGTTACGGGTTGGAAAAGGTGACACATGTCCGAAGTTGCTGCTGACATCAAGGAACTGGGCGACAAGCTCAGCGGTCTGACCCTCAAGCAGGCCGTCGAACTGAAGAACTACCTGAAGGACACCTACGGCATCGAACCCGCCGCCGGTGGCGCGGTCATCGCCGCTGCTCCGGGCGCCGCGGCTGCCGCCGCCGCTCCGGCCGAAGAGAAGACGACCTTCGACGTCGTCCTCAAGGCCGCCGGCGACAAGAAGATCCAGGTCATCAAGGTCGTCCGCGAGGCGACCGGCCTTGGTCTGAAGGAAGCCAAGGACCTCGTCGAAGGCGCTCCGAAGACCGTCAAGGAAGCCCTCAGCAAGGCCGACGCCGAGAAGCTCCAGAAGAGCCTCACGGAACAGGGCGCGACCGTCGAACTCAAGTAAGTTCGGCTGCCGCCGTCGCGTTTTTCGACGCGCGCGCGTTCTTCAACAATCTATCTGCGTGCCGTTGCACCCGCTTCGGCATGCAATTCACGGAAAGCCCGCCGCACCCTCGGCGGGCTTTCCGCTTTTGCTTGAGGCGTGCACCGCCGGCGCGGCATCATCTGGATGTGGTAGCATGTATTGAATGAGGTCGCTGGAACAGCGGTTATATCGGCACGTCGATGTGCTGGCGGAGCTGATAGGGGAACGGAGCACGCGGTTTCCAGATCATCTTGAGGCGGCGCGAACTTACCTCACGCAGGAATTGGCTGCGATGGGGTACGCCGTTGTGCCGCAGAACTTCGAGGTTCGCGATCGGCGAGCGATTAACCTTGAAGTTGTGCTTGAGCCGTCAGCGGCGACATCACGTGGTACGCTGGTGATCGGCGCGCACTACGACACGGTCGTTGGCACTCCGGGCGCGGATGACAATACGTCTGCTGTCGCGATTTTGCTTGAGATCGCGCGCCACATGGCTGATGTGAAGGTACGACGATGCGTAAGGTTCGTTTTTTTCGACTGTGAGGAGCCACCGTATTTCAACTTCGGGGAGATGGGAAGCCAGCATCACGCGGCAGAGCTGCGCCGTGCCGGTGAGAAGTTGATGGGGATGATCTGCCTTGAGTCGCTCGGATACTATTGTCCTCCTATGAATATCGATGGTGTTCCGGCGTTCGCCCGCTGGCTACTCCGCATTGGTGGCGGCCGGAACGTTGTGATCGTGTCAAACGTGCGATCATCCTTTTTTGGCTTGCGCTTTTGCGCGGCGTTTTTACTTCGAGGGTTGTTCCCTTTTCTGCCTGCAGCATTACCTGTGAAATGGGTGCCGGACATCGCGCTGTCGGATCATCGAGGCTACTGGAGTCAGGGGTATCCCGCACTGATGATCACCGATACCGCTCACCTGCGTAATCCCAATTATCACATGCCGTCCGATCGATTGGCCACGCTTGATTTTCCCCGTATGACGAGGCTTTGCCGCCAACTTCAGCGAACGATTGCCGCGATTGTGCGATAGGCAGATGTCGGCCTACTGCTTGTCCGAAGTCCGGCGAAAGCAGTGCAACCCGCGAGGTAGTTGTGGCAATTTCCACCCGTTTTATTACGCCGATTTCAGCGATGCCATGTCGATGCAGAAGCGATATTTCACGTCGGACTTCAGCAGGCGTTCGTAGGCGTCGTTGACCTTCTGAATCGGGATCACTTCGACGTCGGCGGTGATGTTGTGTTGGCCGCAGAAGTCGAGCATTTCCTGGGTTTCGGCGATGCTGCCGATGGGAGAGCCGGAGATGCTCTTTCGGCCGAACAGCAGGTTGAACGCGGCGACGGAGAGCGGCTTTTCCGGCGCGCCCACGAGCGTCAGGTTCCCGTCGCGGCCGAGCAGGTTCAGGTAGGCGTTGATGTCGTGGTCGGCCGACACGCAGTCGAGGATGAAGTCAAAGCTGTAGGCGTGCTTCTTCATCTCGTCGGCGTTCTTCGAGACCACCACTTCATCGGCGCCGAGTCGCAGCGCGTCTTCCTTCTTGCTCGGCGATGTGGTGAACACGACCGTGTGCGCGCCGAACGCGTGCGCGAACTTCACGCCCATATGACCCAGCCCGCCGATGCCGACGATGCCGACCTTCTTTCCCTTGGTCACGCCCCAGTGCCGCAGCGGCGAATACGTCGTGATGCCCGCGCACAGCAGCGGTGCGGTGCCGGCAAGGTCGAGGTTCGGCGGGACCCGGAGGACGAAGCGTTCGTCGACGACGATGCTGTCGGAATAGCCGCCGTAGGTGACAGGCGCGGTGCCGTGGCGATCGGGGGCGTTGTACGTGAGCGTCATGTTCGGGCAGAACTGTTCAAGTCCGGCGCGGCAGTCGGGGCAGGTATGGTCGGTGTCGACCAGGCAGCCGACGGCGACGAGATCGCCGGCCTTGTATTTGGTTACCCCGGTGCCCACCTTGGTCACGCGGCCGACGATTTCGTGGCCGGGCACGCAGGGGTAGACCGTGGGAGCCATGTCTTTCCACTCGTTGCGGACCTGGTGGAGATCGGAATGGCAGATCCCGCAGAACAGGATCTCGATCTGCACGTCGCGATCCGTCGGGTTGCGGCGAGGAATGGAAGCGGACGCGAGGGCGGCGGTTGGGTTGGCGGCAGCGAAGGCTTTGGTCTGGTACATGGGGTTGCTCCTAAATGGCGTTGAGGTCGCTTTCGATGCGAAACTGTACGGGCACGCGGCGACAGGGCGGTATGACGATCCTCGAAGATGATTGTATAATTCTCCAAAATCATCCAGGCAGATGTCAATTCACGGTTTGCGAACGATACGATGGTCTTCGCGAAAGATGACTATAGCTCACAATAAACGATCGCGTCGGATGCAGGCTGATCGGGATGAATTGGCCGAGGGCATCGCGCAGGCCTTGCCGAACGACGGCGTGCTGGAAGCGCAGCCGGGACTATTTTTCAATCGACTTTCAAAGCAGGACGCGCCGGTATACGGCGTGATCGAACCATCGTTTTGCGTCATTGCCCAAGGCAGCAAGGAAGTGCTGCTGGGCGATGAACGATTGCGCTACGATCAGGCGCATTACCTCATCAGTACGATGGAGTTGCCGGTATCAGCCCAGATCGTCGATGCCTCGGATGATCGGCCGTACCTCAGCTTACGACTGGTGTTGGATCCGAGGATCGTCACGTCGGTGATGGTGGAATCCGGCCTGGTCGAACTGCGCGGCAACGGGTGTGGCGTGAAGTGCCTGGACGTCAGCCCGCTGGACGCCGACCTGTTGGATGCGACGGCCCGATTGGTGCGGCTGGTCGATCGGCCGGGCGAGTATCGGGCGCTGGCGCCGCTGGTAGTGCGAGAGATCGTTTATCGCCTGCTTACCGGCAGTCAGGCGGCCCGGATGCGGCATCTCGCGACGTTCGGCGGACAGGCGCACCGGATGGCGCGGGCGGTAGAAAAACTGCGGCGGACGTTCGCCAACCCGCTGCGCATCGAAGAGGTGGCTCGCGAGATCGGCATGAGCGTTTCCGGCTTTCATGCTCACTTCAAGGCGGTTACCGCGATGAGCCCGCTGCAATTCCAGAAACAACTGCGACTTCAGGAGGCCCGCCGATTGATGCTCAGCGAGAACTGCGATGCCGCCGAAGCGGGGTTTAAAGTGGGATATGACGATGCGTCGCACTTCAGCCGCGAGTACAAGCGACATTTCGGCGAACCGCCGATGCGCGATGTCGAGCGCCTGCGCGAACTGGCGAACGCCTGATGTGAGAGGAATGTCCCCATGGCAGTCGAAGGCGATTGTCGTCCGACGCTTGCGATCGTTGCCGGACGGCCGGGATCGGGGAAAACGACCCTCGCGCACGCGTTGGCGCGGGCGGTCCGATGCCCGGCCATCTGCCGCGACGAAATCAAGGAAGGGCTGGTCAACTCGCTCGCAACGCCGGTCTCACGATCAGACGCGTTGCAGCGGCAGGCGAACGAGGCGTTCTTCAAATCGATCGAACTGCTGCTGCGGAACGGCGTCAGCCTCGTGGCCGAGGCGGCGTTTCAACACAAGTTATGGGCGCCGAATATCGAACCGCTGCTCGCCGCCGCGGCCGTGCGCGTGGTGGTTTGCTCCGTGGACGCGGAATTGGCCAGATCGCGCCACATCCAGCGCGGCCTGGCCGACCCGGACCGAGAGCGGTACCACGGCGACCCTGCGGTGCAGGCGTTCCGAGAGGGGCGGAACCTGCCCATCGGCGAATATGATCCCCCTCGCCTTGGCGTACCCACATTGCCCGTCGACACGACCGACGGCTACCGCCCGGACTTCGATCAGATCGTCTCCTTTGCCCGCGGCCGATGTTCGCAATAACGCCGGGCATCGTCGCGCGTATGAATGGATGGATGAGGACGCGTGCGATGTCGTGCCGGATCGGCGATGATGGCCGGGCCGGAGGCGCCACGGGTCGTACTCGACCCGTGTTTGTGGAAGTGCTGAACGAACTCCAACCATGGGCGGCGTAGGGAAGCGACCGTGACGACAGACCCGTATCAACTTCTCTTCCGCCATTTCGATTGGGCCACGCGGCAGGTCATCGACGCCTGTCGGGCGCTCGACGCCGTGCAGCTCGACCGGAAGTTCGAGATGGGCGTCGGCTCGCTGATCGCGAATCTCGATCACATCGTCTGGGCGGTCGAAGGGTGGTGCGACAGGCTGGAGGGCAACCCCTGGCGGCCGGATGACGACGGCCCGCACACGCTCGATTCCATCACCGCGCGCCTGGACGACGTAGGTCGGCGATGGAACGCGCTGCTGGACGCCGACCGCGCTGCCGGACGGCTTGAATCGCCGCTGACGTATGACATCGAGCGTCCGCCCGGCACGGTGACGCGCCGCACGCTGCCGCGGTCGGCCGTCTACGTCCACACGATGACACACGGGTTTCACCACCGCGCGCAGTGCGTCAACATGCTTCGCCAGATCGGCGTGAAACTGCCGATGCAGCTTGACCTGTGCTTCTGGCAATGGCGGACGGAACTGCCGCCGGAAACGATCAAGCAACGCTGCGGGTGACACGCAGCCGGGGGGTGCCACGGGTCGTACTCGACCCGTGCTTACCGAAGTGCCGAACGGACCCCAACACGGGCGGAGTACCGCCCGTGGCACCCGGCGATCAGGACTGCAATGCGCGAAGTATCTCGCCCAGCGCCTGCACGACGTCACCGACCGGCTGACGGACCGCCCGGTCTTCGCTGTCCCACAGCCCGTGCGCATTGCCGGGGCCGTTGAACGCGTGCAGCACTCCCTTTGCCCCGACGCGCTGCCACGCTTCGACTGCTTTCTGGGAGTGACTGATCTTCACGAGCTGATCGTTCCGACTGTGAATGCAATACAGAGCCGGCGCGCCCGCCGTGACGCAATACGCCGGGCTGATCGCGTCGATCTGCGCCTTTGACGGTGCTTCGGTCGTGCCGAAGAACTTGTTGCGCATCGCCGTCGATTTGAGATGCGCCGACGAACTGCCGTCCGGAAAGTCCATCATCGACGGCCCCGCCAGCGAGACGATCGCCTCCACCCGATCACCCGGCAGGGCCAGCCCCGTCATCATCGCCAGGTGCCCGCCCGACGACGCGCCGACGATCAGGATCTTCGTCGGCGTCCGCTGCCCGTGATCGCCCAGCTTGCCATCGAGGATGTAGCGGGCGGCGGCGATGCAGTCGTCCAGGCACGCGGGCCACGGGCCATGGTCGAGCAGGCGGTAGTTGATGCTGAACACCGTCCGCCCGATCGCCGCGAAGAGCTTGGCGAAGGGTTCGATCGATTCCTTCGTCAGCGCGTTCCACCCCCCGCCATGGATCATCAGCACCGGAAACCCGCTCGGCTCCCCCTGCGACAGAAACAAATCGCCCACACCCCGCTCGGCATGGACGTCGGTGTAACGGATGTCGCGAACGACGGTGAGTTTGGTAGCCGACATGCGTCTCTTATCGTAATCGAGGTTTGCCCAGTCGGCGGAGGGATCGGGCCTCGTCGTGGGCGCGGTGGCCGGTGCGGTTTGCGCAAACGCTGTCGCACGCGAGAGCAAGCCGCTGGTCATCGCAAGGCCGAACATATGCTTCAGCCAACGGCGGCGAGTGAATTGGGCGATGTCATCAATGCCATCGTGATTCGAGCGTGTGTCCATTATGGAAAATGATACACCAGCCGCTAATACATTGCTTTCGGCGCGAGTGAAGCCCCGTGGGCGATATTCGTAGCGAATATCATCCAGATAAAACACGACCGGCTTGCCTTGTCCCGCCAGCGCCCAGACGAAACCGGTCTTGATGCGCCGGGTGCCATGCAACGCCGTGCGCGGTTTTCAGGCGGCGAGTTGGAGAATGGCTTGGTATTTGGCGATTTCCTGGGTGTTGGCCATGCGCGCCACGGGGGGGGCCGCCGGGTGCCACGGGTCGTGCTCAACCCGTGCTTGCCGAAGTGCCGAACGGACCTCGACACGGGCGGCGTACCGCCCGTGGCACCCGGCCTTGGCGTACCCACATTGCCCGTCGATACGACCGACGGCTACCGCCCGGACTTCGATCAGATCGTCTCCTTCGCCCGCGGCCGATGTTCGCAATAACGCCGGGCATCGTCGCGCGTATGAATGGATGGATGAGGACGCGTGCGATGTCGTGCCGGATCGGCGATGATGGCTGAGCGTGTGAGAGCATGAGTGATTGGGCATTCGACATTGATCGTCAAGGCGGGTGGGACCTGTGGTGCTGGCTGTGCGTGCTGGCGGCCGCGGTGCTCGTGTTTCATTGGGTGGTGGGACGGCTGACGGGGGCGCGGCAAGGTGGATTGGCGGCAACTCTGTGCTGGGGGCCGGTGGCGGTCACGGCGTTGATCCTATCGCTTCCGGCGATCCGACAGCCGGCGGTGGGGCTGGTCTGGACGACGGTTCTGCTGCTGCTGGTGTCGATTTCCCAGTACCTTGAATTACGGTCAAGGCTATCGACGCCGCGCATCGCCGCGTTGCTTTGCCTGCGAACGCTGGCGCTGGTGCTGGCGGTGCCGATGCTGTTCGAGCCGGTGTTGCGGTTCACGAGCCGCAAGGACCCGGACCGGCCGCTGGTGCTGCTGGTGGACGGGTCGGGGTCGATGTCAGTGCCGGACGTGCAGAACGGGCCGACGCGCATGCAGTCGGTGTCGCAGGCACTGGCGGGGCAGTGGAACGCGGTGACGGCGTCGTTCAGGCCGCAGGTCGTGCCGTTTTCATTGCAATCGCCTGCGGAAATCGATCGGCCGCAACAGCTGGCGGGGCTGAACGCCGATGGGCAGGCCACCGACCTGGCGGCGGCGGTCGCGGAGGCGCTGGCGAAGCTCGATCGGGATGACGCCGAGATCGTTCTGCTCAGCGATGGGAACGACAACGCCAGCGCCGACGTTGCCGCAGCAGTGCGCGCGTCTCGACGGCCGATCCACACGGTGCTCGTGGGGTCGGAATCGCAGCAGCCGTCGGCGTTGGTGAACGTGGCGGTCGATCGCGTGGACGCGGGCGACGAGTGGACGGTGCGGTCGAACGCGCCGATCAAGGTGAACGTTAAATCCGCGTCGCTCGCCGGCCGGGTGGTGGACGTGAACCTGGCGGAGGTGGACGAGCAAGGCCGGCCAACCGGATCGCCGCAGCAGTCGAAGATGGTGCTGAACCCTTCGCCCGCGGGACAGGAGGTGACTTTCGCCTTCACGCCAATGCGAACGGGCGTGCATCGCATGGCAGTATGGATCGATCCGGTCGCAGGCGAACGATCGACGGCGGACAACAAGCGCGTCTTTCAGCAGCTAGCCACTGATGCCCGCGTCAAATTGCTCTACGTCGAAGGCCGCGCCCGGCCGGAGTATCGAGAGCTGTCGCGCGCGCTCGCCCGCGACGCGTCGGTCGAAGCGGCGACGCTCCTCCGCGTCGCCGGCGACCGCTTCAGCGCCGGCGGCGGGATCGACGGAAAGCCGGTGACGAAGTTGCCCGTCACGCCGGAGCAGTGGCGGCAGTTTGACGTGATCATCCTGGGCGACCTCGACGTGTCATTCCTGAACCCGCAGCAACTGCAATCGATCGAGCAGGCGGTATCGGAAGGCACGGGGTTGATCATGCTTGGTGGGCAGTCGAGCTTCGGGCCCGGAGGGTATCAACAGACGCCGATCGAAAAACTGCTGCCCGTGAGCGTCGGCGGGCGGGACGCGAAGCAGGAGAAGAGCGAGTTCGTGCCGCTCGTCACCGATGCCGGCCGGGCACATCCGGCGATGATCGGCCTGGCGGATTGGTTCGTCGGGAAGAAGGACGATCGCGGGCTGCAAACGCTGCTCGGCAATGTTGTCGTCGGCGCGCCCAAGCAGGGCGCGGACGTATTGTTGGTTCATCCGGTCGATCCGCCGCAAACGGTGCTGGCAGTGCAGCGGTATGGCAAGGGCCGGTCGGCGGCGTTCACCGCGGATACGACGTATCGGTGGTATCTGCCGATGCGCGGGCTCGGGCAGCAGTCGCCTTACACCATCTTCTGGGGCCAGCTCGTGCGGTGGGTGGCCGGCACGGACGTGAAGGATCGCGGCACGAAGCCGGGCGTCGAAACGCTGGTGGACAAGGGCATCTTTTCGCTGGGCGAGTCGGTTCGCGTGCGGGCGTTGGTTCGCGATAAGAAGGGAGACGCGACGCGCTTCGCGCAGGTCTCAATCAGGCTGACGCGCAACAATGCGTCGGGCGACGACGATACGCAAAGCGTGTCGATGTCGCCCATTTCGGCCCGCGACGGCACGTACGACGCCACGATCGCCAACCTCGGCAAAGGCGAGTGGACCGCCGAGGTGGTGGCGACGAAGGACGGGGAAGAACTTGGCCGCCAGACGGTCGGCTTCTCCGTCATTCCTCCGGCCGACGAAATGCTGAAGCTCGCCGCCAACCCTGCCACGATGCAAAAGATCGCCAGTGAGACGGGCGGATACGCCTATACGCTGGCGCAATTGCCGCAGTTAATCGACCTGCTGGCCCGAAAGGGAGGACCGCAGGCGTTGGTGGAGCAGCGTTCAGTGCCGCTGCACAACGCGACGCGATCGGTGCTGGCGATGATGGGCGTCTACCCTAACTGGCCGCAACGGTTCGACTTGCCGGCGCAAACGATGCTGGTGCTGATCCTGCTGGCCGCCGAGTGGGTGTTCCGGCGGCGATGGCAGTTGCTGTAGAAAAGAAAATGGCCAGTTATCAGCACATCATCATGCTGACAACTGGCCATGTCCGTTTTGCCTCCGGCGTTACCGCGGAAGTTCTTCCATCATGACGTTGTTGTACCGCAGGAGGGTGCCCTTGGCGGCCTCGAAGCGGCTGATGGCGATGTTGTAGGCGGCGATGGCGTCGGCTTCGGCACGTTCGGCCTGGGCGACGTCCTGCTGGCGGGCGAGTTCGCGTTCGACGAAATCGGGCGTCAGCGGCTGGCCGTTGATGCGGAGGGTCTGAAGCGTTTCCAGCGCCTTGCCTGCGGCGAAGCGGGCGGCGCGGGTTTGGCCGATCGACTGCCAGCTGGCCTCGACTTCGCGCTGGGCGGTCTTGATGTCGGTCGTCACCTGGTCGATCAACTGTTCGTACTGCGCGATCGCCTGCATCCGCTGGAGCTGGGCCCGGCGGAAGATCGAGACGGCCTCGCGGTTGCCGAGCTTCTGCACGAACTGAAGCCCGAGCGACCAACTGATGTTCTCGCCATCCCAGATCGGGTCGTGCGAGTCGAAGTAATCTTCGCCCAGTCCCTGCAGGCCGATCGAGGCCACGAGGTTCAGCTGTGGCAGCTTGTTGTTCTTGGCGACGTCGAGCGCGATGGTCGCCGAGTCGACGCGAAGCTGCTGCTGGCCGAGTTCGAAGCGATTGAGCAGGCCGGTGTTGATCGCGTCGGCAAAGTCGAACTCCACGGGTGACAGGAGCGGCTGGTCAGCCGGGAGGATGAGCGTCCCGCCGGCGACCGGGAAGTCCGGGTCGTTCATCAGGTTCTTCAACTGATCGGACAGGTCGGCGACGCGCTGGCGATTGCGGATCAACTCGGCCCGGGCGGCCTCGACGCGGGAAATCGACGTGCTGATCTGCTCCATCGTCGTGTCCTGCTTGCCGCGCTGCGAGACGATGTCGGCGAAGTCGATCGTGCGCTTCAGCAACTCTTCCTGAATGCGGACGTTCTCGCGGGCCTGTACCAGGCGCCAGTAAACCTCTTCGACGTTGCGCAGCATTTCTTCCAGGTCGCGGCGGAAGTCGAGCAGGCTGATGCGCTGGTTGTTCTGGTTGATGACGATGCGGGCGCGGTTCACCGCGATGCCGAAGTCGCGAAGCAACGGCTGGGTGAGCTGAAGGCCAAGTTCGGTGGTCCAGTTCTCGACGCTGACACTGCCAGTCGTTCCGGCGGTGAGATAATTTGTCGTGTTCGGGCGATACCCGAATTCCAACTGCCCGCCGCTTGGAAGCAACTGGCGCAGGCCTGTTTCGAAACGCCACTGATCGTAGTTGTCGTTGGAGAATCCACCGAATTCGCTGTTACGCCGCCTTGCCTCATACGTCGCCCCGGCGAAGAACTCCGGATCGAATCGGGCTTCGGCTTCGGTGACGCGCGTTTCTTCGATCGCCGGCTGATAACCGCTGACGCGAACGGTGCGGTTGTTGGCGACTGCCCGCTGCGTGATTTCGCGGAGGGGGAGGCGCACGATCTTGGCTTCGGGTGCCAGCGGCGTGCTGGCCGGGGGTTCCTTGGGCGCGTTGGGATTGTTGCGGTTCTCGGGCAGGAATTGGCTTTGCAGCGTCGTGGGCAGAGGACGCAGGGCACCGTCTGGCTTGTAGTCGGGCGCAGCCGCGCGTTCCTTGTTCCCGAGCGCACGAGGGTCGAAACGCTCGTTGGGCTCGTTCGCACAGCCCGCCAGCACCGACAACGCCGCCGCCATCGCAATCGCCGAAATATTCACACGCATCATGTCGAAACTCCATCCCTGGACCACCCCGGTCCGTCCACTGACTGAAAATAGTGGTTTGCGATTATAGAGGCCGCCGATGCGAACGCCATAACGCGCACAATGTGCCGGCGGTCAGGTTCTTTTCATTTTCTATCGGCATTTTGCCCGCATCACGGCCAGAACGTGGTCGGAACCGTGGACGATCGCGCGCCTCAGCACGACGATCGCGGGCTTTCTCGGACGAGCGCGGCCCGCACAACGCGTTTCAGGTTCGATTGCGTTCCTGGAAGAAAAACATCGTCTGGCCGACTTGAATGCGATCGCCGGCCTTCAAACGCTGGCGGGTGACGGGCTTGCCGTTGACGTAGGTTGGCGTGCCCAGCGGCAGGTTTTCGAGTTCATAGCCGCCCGGGATGATGTGGATGCACGCGTGTCGCCGGCCGACCGTGGGGTCGTTGAAGAGGTAGATGTGGCTCATCGGGTGTGAGCCGATGAAGGTCGGGTTTCGGTAGAGCACGAATTGCTTGCCGGTGATCAGGCCCGATTCGACCTTCACCCAGCCGGTCTTCACGACGTTCTCGATGATGCCGCACGACAGCCCCGCCAGCAGGCCGATCATCACCACCGCGATGAGGCGCGAGATGTGCTCGTTGCCGAGCGCCTCCTGCACCGGCACGTACAGCAGCCCGCCGATCACGCCGCCGGTCAGCCCGCCGACCATGCCGATGAGCAGGCGCTTGCCGTTTCGCAGGATCAGGCCCGGCGCCGCCGCGAGGAACAGGCCGAGCAGGCCCCAGCAGACGGTCTGCGTGAGGACGCGTGCCCCGATCGCCTCGCCGCCGATCTCCGGGTGCATCTGCTCGTGGATGCGGGCCACCACCAGCGCCACCACCAGCCCGCCTGCCGCGCCGAGGATGGCGGCGATCGTGCCGTAGATGATCGCGCCGTTCACGTTCCGCTCGATCACCGAATCCGCCACCGCCAGCATCACCGCAATGCACACGCCGCAAACGCCGTAAAACAACAGGCTTGCGACGAAGTCCTTGCCGCGGTCGACCTCAAGCTGTTTGCGCGTCAGCTCGACTTTCTGGTCGTCGCTCAGCGTGGTATCGGTTTCGATGCGGAAGTACGCGTTGTCCTTGCCTGCCTCGCGGATGGGCCGGGTGTCGCGTTCGATCTGTTCGTCGGTGGCCTGCACTTTTCGCATGGCGGTGACGATCTCGTTGTACTGGTCGATCAGCACGTTGGCCTTATTCTGCGCGTTCGGCCGGTATCGCAACACCTCGCCGAAGCCCCATCCGAGCAATCCGCCGATCGCGCCGAACAGGCTCAGGTATACGAGTGCCGACAACATGAAATCGAACCGCCGCCTTCGCTGCGGCACGGCGACGCTGGTGTGCTCGTAGTGCTGCTGAGTGGAGGAGACGGCCTCCTGCTCCTTCAGTTTCTTCTCGACCTTGTCGCTGTTGAGGTCGTCCCACGATATTTGCAGCTTGTCGGACATAGGTACATCTCTTGTGGCGTGCGCGCCAGTCCTTACTCGATCGGCAGTCGAACGCGGAACCCCTGCTCCGTCAACCAGATCAGCAGATACCACATTCCGATGAAGCAGCCCATGAACGCGAAGACGATCACCAACAGCAGTCGGAACGATGCCGCGCGGGCCGCCTTTCGCTCGGCGACGGTCTCGGGATGCTTGTCGTCCGGCAGGGAGGCGCGGAAGTTGTGGCCCCATTCGCCGAGGTTTTCCTCGACGAGGAAATCGCGCTTCTCGCTGCGCCCCTCCTGCCACACAAACATGCCGTCCGTCTCGGCGATCGGGTCGTACACCCACGCCACCTGCCAGGGGAGGTTGAAAAAATTGTCCTGGATGAACAGGTCCATGCCTGACAGGAAGACGCCGAACCCCGGATGCGTGTGATACCAGCCGACGATTTTCTTATCCGGATACTTTTCTTCCATCGCCTTCTGAATGCCGTCCCACGTCTCGGCGGTGAAGGTGACCTGCGTTTGCTTGCTGGCGGCCTTGTCGCCGGGGATGTGGGCCTCGATCAGCAGGTAGGGGCTGATGCGGTCGTGATGAACGTTGCCGACCAGCACGCCGCAGATCTCAACGCTGGTATCCGATCGGCCGTGCTCGTGGACGGCTTCGATGACGGAGCGCTGTACGACGATGGAGAACCCCGGCTCACGTGCGTTGCTGATGCGCTTGAGCATCCGCACCGGGCCGGCGTCGGGCTCGACATGCGAGATGTCGAGCTCGGGACGATGAGGTTGTTCGGAGGTCGTCTCGCTCAAGGGTGTCCGTCCGTAGGGTGGGCGAAGACCACCACGTTTGCAACCGTTCGGCGTTAGGGAAGCTCGATTTCCTGTTCCCATACGTCGCCGAGCACGTCTGGCGCGTCGGCGGTCAGCTCGAGGCCGATGGCGCGTTCGCGGGTACGGGCGGTGAGGATGTCGAACTTCGGAATCCCCAGTTCCGAAAGCGGCCGGTCGAGGAAGGACTCGTCGCCGCGGATGGCGTTGAAAGTGACGATCTCCCGCGATCCGTGGCCGCAATGCGGGCAGCGGGCGTGCGAGGTGTTCAGCGACGACAGCGAGCGGTATACGTCGTCGCTTCGCTTGCATCCCGGGCAGTGCAGCGACCGGGCGACATCGCGGTTCAGGTCGATGACGGCCGTTTCGTCGGCGAGCAGCGACCGGGCGCGCGACAGCAGGGCGGCGGCGGTCAGTTCGTCGGACGGCTCATCGAGTTCGACGATCTCGATGAGCGTGTCGTGCGACAGGCAGTCGGGCTTGCGCTGATATTCGACCAGATAACTCTCGGCCGAGTCGCCGGCGAAGACGAAGCCCTTGCCGGCGATGGTGGGGAGGTCGTGCAACAGTTTCACGGTCTCCTGTGTCTGCACGCCTGCGATGATGGAGGCGATGGTGGGGGTCGTCGGCACGCGGCCGCCTTCCATTTGGGCGCGGGTCAGCAGGTTGCAGCTTCGCCGGTGGGCGAGCAGCTTCCAGTCGCGTTCGCTCATCGTGCATTCGTAACAGGGGTTTTGCTGTGCGGCATCCGGTGTGAAGACGCGGGCGACGCCCTGAATGACCTCGATCGCCCCGTCCACCCAAGGCCGTCCGACACGCCAGCACTGGCGATTGATGGCCAGTCGCGCCTCCCGGTTGTCCAGCCCGCCGATGACCACGTCCGCCCAGCGATACACGCCGGCGCCCAGGTCGTGGATGATGTCGCAATCCAGCGCCCGGATGTTGATGTCCGGGTAAATCTCTCGCGCCGCCTCCGCCGCCACCGGCGCCTTTTGCCGGCCGGCATCGTTGGCGCGGTAGAGCACGGAACGGCTCAGATTGCTGTTTTCGATCGAATCCTTGTCCGCGACGACGACGTTTCCCACTCCCAGGAGCGCAAGATTCTTGATGATCTCATTTCCCAACGCTCCGGCCCCGATCACCAGCGCCCTCGCCGACCGCAGGCGGGCCTGGTCCCACCAGCCGATGAGCTTGAACCGATCAAACCGGTCGTCGGATGGCTGAAGATCGTCGGGTGTAATGGAAAGGGTGTCGGACATCAGAGGTGGCCCCATCGCGAACGAAGATGAACGGGAAATGACGGATTTTTACCAGCTTCCCGCCGTTATTTCGGGGAGAAGCCGAAGGACATCGCCGTTTTGAACGCCGGCGGAGGCGAGGGTCTGGTCGTCGAGCAGTTGTTTGCCGGTCGATCGGTGCTGGCACTTATAGCTGAGCAGCTGTCCGTCGGGGCCGTATTGCGGAAAGCTCATTTTCTCGATCAGGACGGCCAGAATGCGCTGCAGCGGGGCGTCGTCGGGCATTTCGACCTGCCTCTTCTTGTTTCCCGTGGCGTCCCAGATTTCGACGGTCAGCAGTCCCATAACGCGTTATCTCCGATTCTTTTCCGCCGTCCCAGTTTCCGGGACCGCAATTTTGCCGAAAGACAGATAATAACGGCGATCGCTCTCAAGAGTTAATCGTTTGAGGTGTTTCCAACGGGATAGTCGGTAAACTCCTCGTAGTGTCACAGCCGGGATGGAGTCTGGCGGGTGAATCAGGACGAATTCAAACTGCCCCGGTTCAGATGCGGTTAAGATGCCGTTCTGGCGGGCGAACTGAAGGACCAAGCTGTGAGTTCGGACCAAGCCATCTTCTCCGCATTTTCGCCTTCCCCCGTGGAAAAAAACAGCCGGGTCGAATCCATCGTCGAAATCGCCTGGCGCCGCCGAGGCTTGGTGGTGGTCGTCCTGTTCCTCACGATCCTCGCCGCCGCGGTGGCGCTGATCCTCATTCCCAAGCGGATCGCCGCCGAGGGACGGGTGCTGATCGTCCGCAACAATCCGACCGGCGTTGATTCAACCGTCGATCTCAAGACATTCCTCAACACGCAGGCGCACCTCGTCAAATCCGCCCCCGTGCTCGCGCCGGCGGTCGATGCGCCGCGGATGTCGGATACGGATTTCCTCGCCCACGTTGAAAATCCCGTTAACCTTCTGAAAGAGCGTATCGAGGTCATCCCCGCCGCCGACAATTCGAGCATCCTCCATATTCGCCTGTCGACCACGAATAAAGAGGAATCGCGCCTGATCGTGCAGAGCGTGATGCGGGCCTACGTCGATCACGTCGCCGCGCAGAAGAAGAACGTCAACCTCGGCGCCTACGAGAAGATCTCCGCCGACCGCGAATCGCTGGAGAAGGAGCGCGTCGAGGCCCGCAAGTACCTCATGCGGCTTCAAAGTGAAACGCGTGCATATGTTTCCGATGACGGCAAGCAGTCCACCAACATCGCGGTTCAGAAGCTTCGCCAGATCTCGCAGGAGCTGACCGTCGCCCAGTTGGAGACGGCCAAGCTGAAGGCGCAGTTCGAGGAGGCGATCAAGCCGATGGGCTGGACGCCGGACAAGCTCGACGAGAAGAAGCTTGCCGGCGCCGCCGCGGTATCGGCGCAGAGCCTGCCGATGTTGCAGAACAACCTGGCCGCGCTGAGCCAGCAGTTGATCGAGGCCAAGCGACGTTTCGTCCCCAGCCATCCGGCGGTGCGGACGATTCAGTCGCAGATCAGGGATCTCCAGCTCTCCCAGGCTGCCACGCTGCGATCGATGTACAACACGTCGCGTCAGCGCGAGGTCGAAACCGGTAAGCTGCTGATCGAGCAGGAAGCCATCGTCCAGAATCTCGACGCCAAGGCCGCGGAGATCGAAAGCCTCACCCAGCGCGTCGCGATGCTCGACAAGCAGGCGTCTCTGCTCGACGAGAAGCTCAGCCAACTTACGCTCTCGGAAAACGTCGGTTTTTCCGCCTCCGAAATCGAAGACGCCGCGATCGACGAAGCGTCGGCCGTCCCGAATACGTGGAGGACGCTCTCGCTGGCGACCGTCGCGGGACTGGTGTTGGGATTGATGGCGGCGTTGTTGCGCGAGTGGGTGAGCCCGTCGCTGGGTTCGGTACACCGCATTGCCGATACGCTGGGCATCCCTGTGCTCGGCACGCTGCCGCGGGTGCAGGGCAAGACCGGCCGCGATATCGCGACGCTCACGCACAGCATGTCGGATTCGGCGCCGGCCGAGGCTTTCCGGTCCATCCGCACGTCGATGCTCTTCGGCGCCGGCCGGTGCAACACGATCACCGTCACCTCGCCTGCTCCGAAGGACGGCAAGACCACGCTTGCCACCAATCTGGCGATCTCGCTGGCGCAGTCGGGCAAGCGGGTGGTGCTCGTGGACGCAAACTTCCGCGATCCGAGCCTGCATAACGTCTTCGGCATGGATAACGCGATCGGCTTCACCGGCGTGATGAGCGGCGACGACCTCGAAAGCTCGCTCCGCCGCACGCCGATCGAGCATCTGGACGTCCTGACGACCGGCCCGAAGGTGGCCGAGATTTCCGAGCAGTTGAACAGTTCGGCTTTCACGGACTTGCTTCGCGACCTGAATCTGCGTTATGACCACGTTTTGTTTGATACCTCCGCCGTGACCGGCAGCAACGACGCCCGCGTCATCGCCGCGGGGTGCGATCAGACGATCCTCGTGGTTCGCGGCGAGCGGTCGAACCGCTTCGCCGCCAGCACCGCACGTGACGCCCTGTTGAGCGTCGGCGCGGCGTTGATGGGGATCGTCGTCAACGATTCACAAAGCCTCGCCCAGGCCTATCCGCCTGCCGGCGAACGGCGCGATCCGCAGGATCGCAGTAGCGAACTGGCGAACCGGCTGCGTGCCAGCCGTTAATTCGCCCGTAAACGCGTGTCACGGGCACGCGTTTTGTATGAGAGTGCCTGGCCGCGTCCCTGGGAGGGGAACGCGGGCCGAAAGGGCACCAGGGAAGAGAAAATGCGCCGTAAAGACATCACGTCTTATCCATCTTCTCATCCCTGGTGCGTTGCGCGACGTCCGATAGTTGTGCAATGAACAAAGCTGCTAATACGGCGCGTCGATCATGATCAAAGATCGTGATGCCCGCCGCGTAGCAGGTGTCCGTCTGGGATGGGAGAAAATGCCATGGCCAGCCAATTGCTGGAGCGCTTCGAGCGCCACGAACATAAGCCGCATGTCGAACATCGCCGGCTCCATGAGATGTACTTTCCGAAACACCTGTTGTCGGTGATTCGGCGGGAGCGGGCGCGGGCAGACCGGCAGAAGAGCCAGTTTTGCCTTGTGATGTTCCGGCTGGTGCCCGCGCGCGGCCGATGGGCGACCCTGCGGCTTTGCAAGATCGTCCTGGACGCCATCCGCGCCACCGACGAAGTCGGCCAGTTTGACCGCCACACCGTCTGCGCCATCCTCCCGGACACCGCGCCGGACGGAGCGATGAAGCTCGTCGAACGCGTGCATGAGAACGCCGCCGCCCGGGGCATGAACGCCGAGCCGGTGATTTACACCTACCCGACAAACTGGATCGACCACGGCAACAAGAAGAACAAGGGCAACCAGAACGATTCCGGAGATAACTCCTCCAACGGCGGCTCTTCGCCGAACGGGGGTGGCGGCGGCGGGCGCATGCCGGTGGCCGACTGGGTTCGCGAAGCGGAATCGAACGCCGACGCGGTCCAGAAGATCGATGCGCTTCCGCTGGAAACGCTGTTGGAACGCCGTCCGAGCTTCCTGAAGCGTGCGCTCGACATCCTCGTGGCCGGCAGCGTGCTGACGGTGGCGGCGCCGGCGATGCTGGTCATCTCGGCGCTGATCAAGTTCGGCAGCGATGGCCCGGTCATCTTCAAACAGTGGCGTTCAGGGATCGGCGGGCGTCCGTTTCAGATCTACAAGTTTCGCACGATGTGCGTGAACGCCGACGCGATGAAGGCCAAGCTCCGCGCCCAGTCCGAGCAGGACGGCCCGGCCTTCAAGATGACGCACGACCCGCGCGTGACGAGGGTTGGCGCGTTCCTCCGCAAGACCAGCCTGGACGAGCTGCCCCAGCTCATCAACGTGCTGAAGGGCGACATGAGCCTCGTCGGCCCGCGGCCGCTGCCGTTGGACGAACAGGCCCAGTGCGACCAATGGCACCGAGGCCGCCTCGATGTCATGCCCGGCCTCACCTGCATCTGGCAGGTCTACGGCCGTTCGCAGGTGACGTTCGAAGAGTGGATGCGCATGGACCTCGGTTACATCAAACGCTACCGCGTCTGGGAAGACCTGAAGCTCATGTTCGCCACCGTGCCCGCCGTGCTGATGCGACGCGGGGCGAAGTAGTTCGCACGCGCGTGTCTGTTCACAGAGCCCGCTTTATCAACACTTCAATGCCCCGGCTATCAGCCGGGGCTTTTTTGCGTATTTTCATCGAACGCGCACGCGTCAGATGTCGTACGTGATTTCGCCTTCTTCATCGATTCGTATGTTCGACGCGTCGATGGAGCCGCCGACCAGTTCGCGGGCGCGGATGAGGGCTTTTTTGGCGCTGGTGAAAACGCCGGTGTGGGAGTCGAAAAGGTTGGCGTTGCCGATGGTCGTGTCGAGGCCGTAGGCGCGGATCGTCTTCATGACTTCCGGCCGCACGCCGCACAGCAGGATATGACCGTTGTGGCGGCGCATGTCGCCGGCGAACTCCTCAAGCACGTGCAATACCGTGGCATCAATAGAGTGGCATTGCTTGAGACGAATGATGATCACCCGCACGCCACTGCGGCGAAGGGCGGCCAGTTGGTCGCGCAGCTGATCGGCGATGGCGAAGTAAAGCTCGCCCTCGAGCTGGATAAACATGATTTTCTTCGTCCCCTCGCGATCGTAGATCGGCCGCTCGATGAAGCCGCCGGTGTCGGTTTGCACCACCTCGGCGATGTGCAGCCGGCTGCTCGTTCGCAGGTAGAAAGCGATGTTGAGGAAGATGCCGGTGAAGATCGCGTATTCCAGCGGGAGCAGCATGGTCGCCAGGATGGTGACGACGCAGACGATGGCATCCGATCGGTCTGCGCGGGCGATTCGGAAGATTGATCGCAGGTCGATGAGGCCGACTGCCACCACCATCAACACCGCCGCCAGCGAGGCCAGCGGGATCATCGCGGCGTAGTGGCCGAAGGCGAGAAAGAGGGTGGCGACGATCAATGCATTGAATACCCCTGCAAACCGCGTGGCCGCGCCGGCGTCGTGATCGAGGGCAGATCGAGTGAAGCTTGCCGAGCCGGGAAAGCACGAGAAGAAGCTGCCGGCGAGGTTCGCGGCCCCTTGCGCGAAGAACTCGTGGTTGGCGTTGATCTGATCGCCGCTGCGCGCCGCCAGCGTCTTGGCGATGGCGACGGTCTCGATCGCGCCCAGCAACGCCAGCGCCAACGCGCCGGGCAGCAGCGTCTGGATGTCCTGCCACGTGACGATCGGCAAGCCCGGCATCGGAAAGCCGGCCGGAAGCTGGCCCACCTGCGACACCTGCCCGTTCCAGCCCATCACGACCGTCAGCACGGTGGTGGCGATCACGGCGGTCAGCGCGCTGGGGAACATCCGGCCGAATGACTTTCCGACCAGCATGATGAGCACTGCCGCCGCGCCGATCGTGAGCGTTCGCCAGTCGATCCCGCCGATGACGCGCCATAAGTCCTCGGCTTGCCCGACGACGCCCGGCAATGTCGAGATTCGATAGCTCGTCACCCCCAACAGATGGGGCAACTGGCCAACGATGATCAGCGCGCCGGCTCCGACCGCCACGCCAATGATGACCGACCGCGATACGAACTGCAGCAGTTCTCCCAGTCTGGCGGCCGCGAAGAACAACTGCAACACGCCCTTCATCAATGACAGGCAGATCACCATCTGCAGGTAAAGCGGGCCGGCCAGATGGGGCGGCAGGTCGCTGCCCAGCGCGCGGGTGACCGCCGACGCGATCAACAGGGACTGCGTGTTGGTCGGCCCGGTCGTCACGTGGTTACTCGATGAAAGCAGGGCGCCGACTATGCCCTGGATCACCGACGTATAAATGCCATACTGCGGCGGCACGCCCGCAATAATCGCGTAGGCCATCGCCTGCGGCAGTTCCACCACAGATACCGTCAGCCCCGCGACCAGATCCCGCCGAAACTTGGATGCGGAATAGTGCCGCACCGTATTCAGCGCGGGCAACAGGGCGGCGAGCGAGCGGGAAGGACGTAATTCCATTGGCCCGGCGACAGTAGTGCAGACCGGGAGGGGAACGCAACGGTATATGAATCCGATCGAATTGGGGGATTTAGCGCGCGGCGAATTGACGACTTGCCTCGCGGTCACGTATTCTTCGCGGTTTGGTTTTTCCGGCCGAAGGGTCAAGTAAGAACTATGGATCAAGCGATCAATAAAGCCTCCGCTCTCGTCGAAGCGCTTGGCTACATCCAGCGATTTCACGACAAGACCGTCGTCGTCAAGATCGGCGGCTCGATCATGGATGACGACCAGGTGCTGACCAACATCCTGACCGACATCGTCTTCATGAACTACGTTGGCATGCAGCCCGTCCTCGTGCATGGGGGCGGCAAGGCGATCAACGAGGCGATGGAAAAGGCCGGCCTCACGCCGCAGATGGTCATGGGCCGCCGTTACACCGACGAGCGCACGCTCGCGATCGCCGAGCAGGTGCTGTGCAACCAGATCAACCGCACCATCGTCAACTTCGTTAACAGCCAGGGTTGCGAGGCGATGGGCTTGCACTCGTTGTCGTCGGTGGTGCTCTTCGCCGAGCGCACCTACGTCAACTCGCCTGACGGCCGCCGAATCGACCTGGGGTACGTGGGCGAGGTCAACTGGGTGAACGCCCGCCTGCTCGAACTGCTGGTGCGGGCCGACGCGATCCCGTGCATCGCCACGATCGCCCGAGATCAAGCAGGCGGCAAGCTGAACGTCAACGCCGACACCGCCGCCGGCGCGGTCGCGGCGGCGATGAAGGCGGACAAGCTCGTCGTCGTCTCCGACACCGACGGCATCCGCGCCGACGTCAAAGATCCGGCCAGCCGCATCAGCCACCTCACCGTCGCCCAGATCGACGACATGGTGAAGAACGGCGCCATCGGCACTGGCATGCTGCCGAAGGTCGAGGCGTGCATCACCGCCCTGAAGGGCGGCGTGCAGAAGGCCCACATTATCGACGGCCGCATGCCGCACTCGTTGTTGCTGGAAATCTATACCGAGGCGGGCATCGGCACTGAGATTGTGCTGTAGAGCCTCGCTTCCTCTCGCGCTTGCGTGTGTTCGTATTACTTCAACTGTGTTGTGGGCGTCGCCATGAAGAAGCACTTTATTTCCATCGCCGAACACCCGACTGTGTTTCTCTCGCACACGCTCGATCTCGCGGCGCGGCTGAAAAAACAACTTAAAGAGAAGGGCGTCAACGATCCGTTTCTCGCCGGCCAGACCGCCGCGCTGATCTTCGAAAAGCCGTCGCTCCGCACGCGCGTCTCCTTTTCCCAGGCGATGGTCCAGTGCGCCGGCAACGCCATTGCGCTCACCGGCGACGAGGTCGGCCTGGGCAAACGCGAGCCGGCCAAAGACGTGGCGCGCGTGCTGTCAGGCATGTGCGACCTCATCGTCGCTCGCGTCTTCGAACATCAGAAGCTGCTCGAACTGCGCGAACATGCAACGGTTCCCGTCATCAACGCGCTGAGCGACTACTCTCATCCGTGCCAGGCGATGAGCGACATGCTGACCCTGAAAGAGCGATTCGGATCTCTCGACGGGCTGACGCTCACCTACATCGGCGACGGCAACAACGTCGCGCGGTCGCTGGCGGTGGCGTGCGGTAAGTTCGGCGTGCGGTTCATCTGCTGCACGCCGGGCGGATACGAACTGCCGTCGGAAGACATGGACCGGATCATGGCGCAGGTGCCGGGCATGGATTTCGAGCTCTCCCACGATCCGGCCGACGCTGTGCGCGAGGCGGATGCCGTTTATACCGACACGTGGACGAGCATGGGGCAGGAAGTCGAAAAGCAGCAAAGGATCCGTGACTTCCAGGGTTTCCAGATCAACGCCGAGTTGATGGCCGAGGCGCCGAAGCAGTGCGTCATCCTGCATTGCCTGCCGGCTTATCGCGGATTGGAGATCACCGACGAGATGATGGAAGCCGAAAATTCGCTCGTCTTCCCGCAGGCGGAGAACCGGCTGCATTACCAGAAGGCGTTGATCGTCGCGCTGATGGACAAGGCGTGAGCATCACCGCTCGGCCGGCTTGAGAACTTTGTCGAAGAACTCCACGACTTTCGGCCGCAGGTCGGCGCGGTCGGATTTGATCTTGAACGTATGGCCGGCGTTGGGCACGAGGATGAGCTCGTGCGGGACGCCCAATTCCTTGAACCGCGCCGCCAGCCGTTCCGAATGATCGTGCGGCACGGTAGCGTCGGCCGTGCCGTGGATGAGCAGCGTGGGCGGAAAGCTGGCATCGGCTCGAAATAGGACGGACGCCTCGCGATACAGGTCTGGCCGCGCGTCGCGCGAGTGGCCGAACATCAGTTGGTTCTCATTCCGGCGGGTGATGAGATCGGTCGGCGGATAGAGCGCGACCACCGCTTGCACGCCTTCAAACTTGGCGGCCGGATCGTTGATCGCCATCAGCAGCGACATCGCCCCGCCTGCGCTCCCGCCAATCGTGCCGAGGCGGTCGGGGTCGACCGCGTATTCCTCCGCTTGCGCCCTCATCCACTGCACCGCCGCCTGGCAATCGCGCAGGCAGGTGGGCCATGCAGGCTTTTCACGGCTGGCGAGCTGGTAGTTGATGCTGGCCACCACGTACCCCGCGTTGGCGAGCGTGCCGGCGATCTGCCTTTCTCGCTCGTCGGCCTTATCGCCCACCGTCCAGCCTCCGCCGTGAATGAGGATGATGCCGGGGCGTTTCATGCCCGGTTTCGGATCAGGCGGAAGATACAGATCGAGCTTTTCCGGCCGATCGGACGCCAGGAATGGAATGTCGCGATCCACGAGGTAATTGCGCGCCTCGTCGTCCTGCGCGCGGGCGATCGTTGTCATAAGGCAGGCCATTGCGAGAGACCAGGGAACACGCCTCGGCATGGCCGGGCATTGTACTGACTCCGAGGCGTGCGGGCACGCGTGCCGACGACGATCGCGATCAGATTTCGTAGTCGTTCTCGAAGACGTGCGGATCGCGAACGGTCAGTGACACCTTCTGCCCGCGCTGCAGGCCCAGCGCCTTGTGCTGGTCGCGCGGGATGGTGGCCTCGATGGTCGAATCGTGATCGAGCCGGCGCAGGATGATGTTGACCACCGATCCGCCGAACCCGATGTGCTCGACCTCGGCCGGGACCGATTCGCCGTTCAGGTTCGACTCGGCGTTGATCACCACATCATGCGGCCGCACGTACGCCTTTTCTCGGCCGTGGAAGAGATTCACGTTGCCGAGGAACCGCAGCACGAACGGCGTGGCGGGCTTCTCGTACACCTCTTCCGGCGTGCCGAGTTGCTCGATCTTGCCCTTGTTCATGATCGACACGCGATCGGCCAGTTCGAGGGCCTCTTCCTGGTCGTGCGTCACGAAAACTGACGTGATGCCGACATCGTCATGCAGCTTGCGCACCCACCGGCGAAGTTCGCGGCGAACCTTCGCGTCTAGCGCGCCGAACGGCTCGTCGAGCAGCAACACGCGCGGCTCGACCGCCAGCGCCCTGGCGAGCGCCACGCGCTGCCGCTGGCCGCCCGAGAGCTGCGATGGCATGCGGTGGGCGAGGTTGGCCAGCTGCACCATCTCCAGCAGCTTCATCACGCGGTCTTTGATTTCCTTGCGGGGCGGCCGCTGGCTCCACGGGCGCGCCTTCAGGCCGAACGCCACGTTCTCCGACACGGTCATATGGCGGAACAGCGCGTAGTGCTGGAACACGAACCCGACCTTGCGGCGGGAAACGTGCTCGGCATCGACCACCTGATCGTTGAACAGGACCGTGCCCTGATCGGCGATCTCCAGCCCCGCGATGATCCGAAGCAATGTCGTCTTGCCGGAGCCGCTGGGCCCCAGCAGGGCGTGCAGTTCGCCGGTCTCGATCTTCAACGACACGTTGTCCAATGCGGTGAAGGAGCCGAATGTCTTGGTGATGTTTTTGACTTCGATGCTCACGACTCAGTTCCTTCCTTAGCTTTCTTTTCACTCAACTGCGCGGCCGTCCGTTTTTCGATGATGATCTTCATCAGCAACGTCAGCACTGACACCACCGCCAGCAACGACGCGACGGAGAAGGCCGCCTGCGTATTATACTCCTGCCACAGCTTTTCGATGCGAAGCGGCATCGTATCGTTCGGATCGGTATTCCCGCTCACCACCGACACGGCGCCGAATTCGCCAAAACATCTTGCCAGGGTCAGGATCGTACCATAGAGCAGGGCCCATTTGATCTGCGGAAGCGTCACTTTGATGAACGTTCGCAGCCCGGACGCGCCAAGCGTGAGGGAGGCCTGTTCCTGATCGCTGCCCTGCGTTTCCATCAGCGGGATCAGCGCCCTGGCCACGAACGGGAACGTCACGAACGCCGACGCCAGCACGATCGCCATCGGCGTGAACAGCACGCCCTGATACCACGTCCCGAACTTGAACGGGAACCACGATTCGCTGAACCCCTGCCATTGGATGCTCGTCGGGGCAGGCCAGTCAAAGTAGGACGCCCACTCGCCGAAGAACCCCACCCGACCCAGGATCAGCACAAAGATGAGGCCCGCCACAACCGGCGATACCGCGAATGGCAGGTCGATCAGCGAGACGAACAGCGTTCGCCCGCGGAACCTGAATTTGCTGATCGCCCACGCCGCGGCCAGGCCGAAGCTGACGTTCAGCGGCACGACGATCGCGGCGACGTACACGGTCAACGCGATCGCGTCGCGGGTCTTCTGGGCCTGGGCGACGCCGATGTTGTACGCGCGCCGTTCCTTGCGATCCATCCCCTTGGTGTCTTGCTCGGCGACGTAAAACGTGCGGACGTATCCTTCGATCCCGTTTGCAAAAGCCTGCCTGAAGATGTTCGCCGCCGGGATGACGATCATCGCAGTGAGGAACAGGACGGTGAACGCCACGCAGGCCCACTTCGCGACCGCCGACGCCGGGTGACGCAGGTGTGCGGGGAGTTCGTTGGCGCCGCCGAGCGACGCGGGTGTTGCTGCTGCGGGGGCGCTCATGCGGTGTGCCTCCGGGTGAGATAGTTCATGCCGTTCAGAAGCAACAGCACGCCGAGCGAGACCACCAGCAACACCAGCGCGATGGCGGTGGCGGAGGCGATCTTGGTATCGGGGTCGATGGGGTCGTAGATGAAATCAATGATGACCTGCGGCGCGATCTGGCTACGGCCGGGGATGTTCGAGGCAATGAAGATGACCGATCCATACTCGCCCACACCACGGGCAAACGCCAGCGCCACGCCGCTGATCCACGCCGGCCAGATTTCCGGGGAGATGAGGCGCCTGACGATCGTCACCGGGCCGGCGCCGAGGCTCATCGCGGCCTGTTCATACTCGATATCCCAGTCCTGGAGGATGGGCTGAATCGACCGGATGACGTACGGCAGGCCGACGAACGTCAGCATGATGGTGACGCGGATGAGATCCAGCCCATCAATGCCGAAGATGTACCACGGTTCCACCGCCGGATCGCGGGCGAGACCGGGGATGTAGCTGAACAGGTCGCCGAACGTCAGCCCTGCGACCGCGGTGGGCATGGCGAACGGCAGGTCGATGATCGCATCGAAAATCTTGCGGCCGGGAAAGCGGTAGCGGACCAGTGTCCACGCCACGATCGTGCCGAAGATGCCGTTCAGCAACGCCGCGCCGATCGCCGCGAGAAACGACAGCTTGTAGGCGGAAATGACGAACGGATCGCTGATCGTCGTCGTGAACCGTTCCCACGACAGGTGCGTCGTCTTCAAGCCGAGGCCGGCCAGCGGTATCAGCACCAGCAGGCTCATGTAGAGCGATGCGTATCCCAGCGACAGGCCGAAGCCGGGGAGAATGTTGGCGGGGCGACTGGAGGCCATGTTTCGAATGGGTTCGAGAGAACTAAGCGAGATGCGAAGAAATGACGAATGACGAATCGACGTCCGGCGGTGCGATCTGGTGGAAGTGAGCCCGGCAAGCTCCCGCTCACTTCGCCACTCGATCAGCCGGCCATTGATTCGCCATTCGTCATCCTGAACAGGTGAAACCGAGACGATTACTTGGCGGGAGCCTTGTAGATCTGGTCAAACACGCCGCCGTCGCTGAAGAACGGCTCCTGAGCGCGGCCCCAGCCGCCGAAGATCTCGTCGATCGTGAACAGCTTGATCGGGGGGAGGTTGGCGGAGTGCTTCTTCAGGGCTTCCGGGTCGCGCGGGCGGTAGAAGTTCTCGCCGATGATGTCCTGGGCTTCCGGCGTATACAGGAACTTCAGGAACGCCTCGGCGGCGGCGCGGGTGCCGCGCGAATCGACGTTCTTATCCACGATCGCGACCGGCGGCTCGGCGAGGATCGACACGCTCGGGTAGACGACCTCGAACTTGTCCGCGCCGTATTCGGCCAGCGCCAGGAAGCCCTCGTTCTCCCAAGAGATGAAGACGTCGCCGATGTTCTTCTGGGCGAACGTCACCAGGGCGCCGCGGGCGCCGGTGTCGAGCACGGGGACGTTCTTGTAGAGCTTGGCGACGAATTCCCTGGCGGCCTCGTTCTTCTCGACCGGGAATTCCTTCGCTTCCTTGCCGGCCTTGATGGTCTCGGCGAGCTGGGCGGCGTCGCTCAGGTCGCGGCCCTTGATGCCGGCGGCGTAGCCCCACGCGGCGAGGAAGTTCCAGCGGGCGCCGCCGGAGGTCTTCGGGTTCGGGGTGATGACCGCGACGCCCGGCTTGATCAGGTCGTCCCAGTCCTTGATGCCCTTCGGGTTGCCCTTGCGGACCAGCAGCACGATGGTGGAGGTGTAGGGGCTGGAGTTGTAGGGCAGCTCGTCCTGCCAGCCGGGGCTGATCAGGCCGGATTGCTCGATCGCGGTGATGTCGGCGCCCAAGGCCAGGGTGACGACGTCGGCCTTCAGGCCGTCGATCACCGAGCGAGCCTGCTTGCTCGATCCGCCGTGCGACTGCTGCACTTCGATCGTCTTTCCGCCGGACTGCGACTTATAGGTTTCGGAGAACGCGGCGTTCAGGTCGACGTATAACTCACGTGTCGGGTCGTACGACACATTCAACAGCGTTACATCAGCGGCAAACGCGCTCGACACACCCGTGATTACGGTGGCGGCGGCAGCAAGAAGAGTGGATTTCAGATTCATTGGCATGTCCCTTTCAATGATTGCAGGTGCGGATACGGGGGCAGTCTGTAATGAGGAAAATAGAAAACGAGGTATTGGCAGAAGCGGGAGATGGCCGCTTCAACACATCGCACAGATGCTGCCCAGGCGATAACGGTGAGGAGAGAGTGTGCTTCTCGGAGTCATGAGGCGAAGAGTATAAGGGGTAGAACGGCGTTGTCAATAAATAATATAGAATTGATAGGCAATTGTTTTTGGGTTGTTTTGTGGCGGAATCTGTGAGACTTGCCGGGCTTACGTGTTCGACGCTTGAGCGTTGTGTCACGTGGTTCAACCAGCGAAAACCGAACGTTTCTCTTGCCGAGCTTACGTGTTCGGCGCTTGAGCGTTGTGTCACGTGGTTCAACCAGCGAAAACCGAACGTTTCTCTTGCCGGGCTTACGTGTTCGACGCTTGAGCGTTGTGTCACGTGGTTCAACCAGCGAAAACCGAACGTTTCTCTTGC
>JBBCIV010000114.1:0-34473 GCA_037189665.1 Phycisphaerae bacterium
TCGCGTGAACAAAATCGTCGTGGATTTACCCCTGAATCAGCGACACGACCTTGCCCGGCAAGACATCGATAAGCTTGCCATCGGCGATCAGCGTCACCGCGATTGCGCTGGGGTTATATGCCGTGCGCCTGTTGGCGGCGATGACGATGCACTCGCGGGCGGACTGGTAGTCGAACAGTTCGATGTTGGTGCAGTACCACACGTCGGCGTGGCCGGCGAGGGGTTTGAAGAGGGTGTCGAGTTCCGCCCAGCGGTCGGCCGGGCGGGCGAACTCGTAGCTGTGGCCCCAGATGAAGTAAACGCCGCCAGCGCGGGGATTTTCGTGCAGCTTGAGGAAGCGCTGGCCGACGTCGAGCGGGGTTTGCGTGTATTGGTGCGCGGTGGCCGGCCAGGCAAGGGGCTCCCTCGGCGGGAAACACGGGTCGGCCTGCTCCACCGTTCGGCAATAGACGATCCCCAGCGCCTTCAAAATCTCGATCACCTTCGGCGAATACGTCCCGAACGGATACGCCATCCCGCGCACCGGATAGCCCACCAGGTCTTCCAGCAGCTTGCGATCCTCCAGCACCTCCAGCGCTACCTGAGACGGATCGAGCATCGGCAGGTGCGGGTGCGTCAGCGTGTGGATCGCGACTTCGTGCCCGGCGTAGAGCGACGCGATCTCGCTGGCGTCAAGCCGCCCTTCCGTCGCAGGTTTTCCCTCGCGACGAAGCGTGCCGGCATTGAGGTTGAACGTGCCCTTGAGCCCGTGCTCGTTCATGAACGCGATCAGCCGACGATCCTCGACGACGCCGTCGTCATAGCTGAACGTGACGGCGAACCGCTTGTTGCCGGGAAATCGGGCGATCTCAACACGATTTGGCGTACCTGACATAATTAGATTCCTGATGCGACTTCGCGGGCCCTGGCAAGGGCATCGTCGATTTTAGACGCGTCCTTGCCGCTGCCCTGCGCGTGGTTCGGTCGACCACCACCACCACCACCGGCGATCTTGGAGGTTTCGCGGACCCAGTCGCCGGCCTTGAGGCCTTTCTTGATGAGGTCATCGCTGACGACCGCCACGAACGTCGCCTTGTCGTCGATCGCGGCCGCCAGCAGCACGGCGTAGGTCGTCACCTTCGTGCGGATCGAATCGGTCACCGCGCGAATCTGATCCTCCGTCACGTTCTCCAGCTTCGCCACGATCGGCCCGCCGGCGGCCTTCGCGACCAGGTCGGCGGCGATGGCGTTGGCGTCGATCGCACCGACGCCCTGCTGCTTCTGGGCCTTCTCAAACGCCTTGAACTTCGCCTGCAATTCCAGCACGGCCTGCTGTACGCGACGCTTGGCGCGCAGCGGAACGTTGTCGGCGCCCGCCTGGCGCTGCAGCGACGTCACCAGCGAGGGGATCTCGGCTTCGGGGGCGTTTTTGGCGCTGGCGATCTCGGCATAGAGATGGGCGGCAAGATCGGTGGCGGCGGTAGCCGCTTCGCCGGAAAGCGCGACGATTCGGCGGACGCCTTTGCTGACGCTCTCTTCGCTCGTGATGACGAAGTCGCCGATCTCCTCGGTGTTTTCAACGTGCGTGCCGCCGCAGAACTCGACGGAGCACTGACGCCAGTCGGGCTTATCGGGGTTCTTGATCAGTTCGTCCACCGGCGCGCCGACCGATACCACCCGCACCATCGGCGGATACTTCTCGCCGAAAACCGCGCGAAGGCCGTTGATCTTCAGCGCCTCCTGCTGCGGGGCTTCCTGGGCGTAGACGGGCAGCTTCTTTTCGATCTGCTCATTGGTCAGCGATTCGACCTTGGCGATCTCCTCCTCGGTCAGGCTCTTGCCGTGCGAAAAGTCGAAGCGAAGCTTGGTCGGGTCCACCAGCGACCCCTTCTGCTGCACGCCTTCGCCGAGCACCTCGCGCAGCGCCCAGTTGGCCAGGTGAGTGGCGGTGTGGTTCTGCTGGGTAGCGACGCGGGCGATGCCGACCGTAACGCCAGCCGCCTTGCCGACGATGATCTCGCTCTTGAGCAACCGGCCGATGTGCAGCACGTAGCCGCCGACGACGCGCGTGGCATCGACGTCGAACGACCCGCCGCCTGCCGTCACAATCCGGCCGACGTCGCCAACCTGGCCGCCCATTTCGGCGTAGAAGTTCGTCTTGTCGAGAATCAGCGCGGCGGGCAGTTCCGCGTCGGTCTTGATCGAATCGACGAGGTTCTTCCCGTCCCAGATCGCGACGACCTTGGACCGCATCTGCTCGTAGCCGTATTTCTGTGAATCGTCGGTGTATTTCACGCCTATTGAATCGAGCTTCGCAAGCACGTCGGGCGGCAGATTGAAGAGAACGGCGCCCTCGCCCTTTTCTTTGCCGCCCTCTTTCTGACGCTTCATCAGTTCGTCAAACCCGGCCAAGTCAACAACCATCCCGCGCTCTTCAGCCATGATGCGAGTTAGGTCAACCGGAAAGCCAAATGTGTCATGCAACTTGAATGCATCGCGGCCCGAAATCATGGGGATCTTCGACGTCGACTGAGGATTGGGTTGCGAATCCTGCAATTCGTACGGCTCTTCGGGCGGAGTGAGCTCAACACGGCCATTCAGCCTGACGACGGAAGCGCGCTCTTCTGAGCGCGTCGCCGCTTCATTGAATAACTTGATCCCTCGGTCCAACGTCTTCCCAAAGCTGATCTCCTCATCCTTGATCAGTTCGATCACGTGCTGCGGATTCCGCTTCAATTCGGGGAACGCTTCGCTCATCGAATCGACGACGACATCCACCATCTTGTAGAGGAACGGATCTTTAAGTTCGAGCTGCTGGCGCCCGAACCGCACGGCGCGTCGCAAAATGCGGCGGAGGACATAACCGCGGCCTTCGTTGCTCGGCGTAGCGCCGTCAGTGAGAGCGAAAGTCAGGCAGCGAATATGGTCGGCGATCACACGGAAGGCGATGTCGTACCGCAACTGCGCATCGGCGGCCTCTGCGACGGGGTCGGCGGCGTTGGTTGGGGGGAATTTGCCGGTGTAGGTCTTGCCGCTCAGTTCTTTCAGCTTCGCCCAAAACGGGTCGAACAGGTCGATGTCGTAGTTGCTCTGCTTGTCCTGCATCAACTGGCAGAGGCGCTCGAAGCCCATGCCGGTATCGACGTGCTGGGCGGGAAGCGTGGCGAGCGTGCGGTCAGGATTGCGGTTGTATTGGATGAAGACGTTGTTCCAGATCTCCATCACGCGCGGGTCTTCGCCGTTGACGAGCGGGCCGCCGGATTTGTCTTCGGTGCGGTCGTAGTAGATTTCGGTGCACGGGCCGCAGGGGCCGGTATCGCCCATTTCCCAGAAGTTATCTTTGCCGAAGTAGTGGATGTGGTCGCGCGGCACGCCGCAGACGTTGTGCCAGATGTCGGCGGATTCCTCATCGCGAGGCACGCCGTTCTTCTCGTCGCCCTCGAAGCAACTGACGTGGATGCGCTGCGGATCGAGCTTGAGGACTTTCGTGAGGAATTCCCACGACATCTCGATCGCGCCGCGCTTGAAGTAGTCGCCGAAGGACCAGTTGCCGAGCATCTCGAAGAACGTGTGGTGCCGGCGCGACCGGCCGACGTCGTCGAGGTCGTTATGCTTGCCGCCGGCGCGGATGCACTTCTGGGTGTTGACGGCGCGGGTGTACGCCCGTTTTTCCTGCCCGAGGAAGATCGGCTTGAACTGGTTCATGCCGGCGTTGGTGAACAGCAGGGTCGGATCATCAAGGGGCACGACGGGGCTGCTGGGCACGAACGTGTGGCCGTGCTTCTGGACGAAGAAATCGATAAATCCTTTGCGGATCTGGTCGGACGTCATAGGGACGGGCGATTATTCTTGTTTGACCACCCCGATCAAGCGAAGCCGGCGGAAATGCAGGGATTTGACGAGCAGTACACGACGAATTGGAAACAAATGGAAATAAGACGACTTATTTTCAACTTCGCGGCAACCTTACGTGATCAAATTACGCATGATTTCGGCGATTTTTTGACACAACGAATCTGCCTCACCGCTGTAAAATATTGTGGAAATATTCTTTTTCGCCGCCGGGATCGCTTGGGCGGCGTGTGTTGATTGGCTTGCGCGGAGAGAAGGTCATGAAGCATTGTCGTTCCCTGCTGAGCGCTTGGTTCCTGTGCGTGTGTGCGTTGCTGGCGTGGCCGGCGTTGGCGAGCGCGCAGGCGGTGAAGTTCGTCCTGGGTGAAGATGCGTTGATGGTCGACGCCGGCCAGATGGGCCGGTTCAAGATCGAGGCGCCTGTGCTGCGCGTCGGCAAGGGCGACGAGAAGCCGGTCTTCACTCGCAAGGGCAACGACGCCGCGTCGATCGAGTACGCCAGCGGGCTGAAGATGACGTACACCGTCAAGCCCGACGTGGTGAACGTCCACTTCACCAACGGCCCGAAGGACGGGCGAAACTTCAAGTTCGCGATGCACCTGCCGATGAGCTTCAACCAAGGTGGTCAATTCGCGTTCGACTCGTCCCCGCTCAAGCCCCTGCCGGCGGAGAAAGGCGAGCAGCACGTGCAGCACGGCAATGCGCAAACGTTCACCATCATCGATCCCACCGGCCTCGGCTTCACCATCACCACGCCCGGCGGATACCAGGGCCTGCAGGATAACCGCGTGTTCGGCTGGGCGATCTTCGCCTATCACTACCAGTTCGATTTCGGCGGCAAGCCCGAAGGCTGGTTCAACCTCGAAGTAAAGCCCGCGTCCGGCGGCGCGTCGTCCCCCGGCGAAACCGCGCCGGCGACCAGCAAGAAGATCGTCGATCGCTATGGCCAGCGCGCGGCGAAGGACTTCCCCGGCAAGGTCACCTCAGACGAAGAACTGAAGGCCGACGCCGCCAGACAGCTTGAGGAAATGGCCGCCTTCAAACCCGACCCCCGCCTCGACGCGTTCGGCGGGCTCAAGGGCAGCGGAGAGGAATACAACCTCAAAAAAACCGGCTTCTTCCACGTCGCCCAAGCCAACGGCCGGCACGTGCTGGTCACGCCGGAAGGCAATCTGTTCTTCCAGCTCGGCGTGTGCGGCATCGCCCGGACCGACGACGACACCACCGTCAAAGGCCGCGAGAACATCTACGAATGGCTCCCGCCCACCACCGGCGATTTCAAGACCGCGTGGCGCGACAACAATCCCGGCTCGGGCGTGATGTCGTTCTACGCCGCCAACTGGATCCGCAAGTTTGGCAAGCCCTACAGCCTCAACGAGTGGACCGGCCAGGTCGTGCAGCGACTCCGCATGTGGGGCTTCAACAGCGCCGGCGCGTTCTCGGCCTATACCGAATCGATGAAGGCCGCGCACCTGCCCTACGTTAGCTTCCTGCCGCTGGGCAAGGGCGAGGGCGTGGAAGTGCTGCCCGACAAGATCGGCGCCGGCGACGTGCTCGACCCGTTCGTCCCCGGCACGGAGGCGGCGCTGGAGAAGAGGTTCGCCCGCGGCGTGGCCGCCCGCGCAAACGATCCGCTGCTCATCGGCTACTTCCTCGGCAACGAGCAGCACTTCGAAATCCTGCCCAAGCTCATCCCCACCTACAAGGCCAGCAAGGTGGCCGCCAAGGCACGGCTGGTGCAGATGCTGGAGGAGAAGTACAAGACCATCGACGCCTTCAACACCGCCTGGAATCCCGCCACGCCGTTCGCCAATTTTGAGGCGCTAAAAGAAGCCCCCCTCTTCATCCGCACCGACGCCGCCAACGCCGACATGCTGGCGTTTTACCAGCTCTACCTCGACACGTATTACTCGATGGTCCGCCGGGTGTTCGACAAGTACGACCCGAACCACCTGCTGATCGGCAGCCGCCTGACGCCCGGCACCGCCAACAACAAGGACGCGGTGGAGATCGGCGGGAAGTACCTCGACGTCGTCAGCATCAATTACTACGGCTACACGATCGAGAAGGCCTTCCTCGACAAGGTGTACGAGCGCTCCGGCGGCAAACCGATGATCTTCAGCGAGTGGTATTTCTCCAGCGTCTCCAAGGGCCTCGGCGCGCACGTCGAAGTGAAGGATGACGGAGAGCGCGGCCTGGCGTATCGCAATTACGTCGAGCAGTCGGCGGCGCTGCCGTACGTGGTTGGGTCGCAATGGTTCATCTACACCGACCAGGCGTTGACCGGCCGATTCTTCCAGGGCTTCCACGGCGAGGGCAACAACACCGGCTTCGTCGATGTGGCCGATCGCCCGTATGTCGAACTGGTCGAGGCCGCCAAGCTCACGCACGACCGCATCTATGACGTAATGATGGGCAAGACCCCGCCGTTCGCGTTCGACGACTCGCGCTTCAACGGCAAGGCGGCGCGCAACAGCAGCAAGATGGTGCAGGTGCCGCGCGCGATCCCCGGCATGAAGCTCGACGGCACCACCAGCGACTGGCCCGGCCGGCCGGCGGAGCCGATCGAGTCCAGCCGCCTCGTCCTCGGCCCTCCGAATCCCAAGCTCCGCGGTGACTATCGCCTCGCCTGGGACGAAAACAACCTCTATTTCCACATCCAGATCAAAGACCCCACGCCCATGAAGAACAACAAGAAGGGCGCCAGCCTGTGGAGCGCCGACGGCGTCGAGCTGTTCTTCGGCCCGCGCGATCTCGATCAGGGCGGCAACATGACTTTCACCGACCGCCAGATTCTCATCGGTGGAACCGAGACGCCCGAGGTCTTCATTGTCGATCACGCCGACGACGCCAAGCTGTGCAAAGCCGTCACCATCAAAGACGTGGCCGGCGACGGGTACGCACTGCAGGTGACGATTCCGTGGAAGGTGTTGAACGTCGAGCCGAAGGCCGGCGTGGAGATGCTCTTCGACGTCATGATCGACAACAGCGACGACGGCGACTTCCGCAAGAACCAGCTCGCCTGGAACGGCTCGTCGCAGAACTCCAAGGATCGCGGCTCGTGGGGCCGCCTGCGCATCGTCGATAACTAATCCGAGAGATCACATTATGATGGCCAAACGACCGCTTCGCCTTCGCACTGTCTGTTCGTTGCTTGTGCTGGGGTTCTCGTCCCTCCCGGCATTCTCTGCGGACCCGCCCGCCGCCGGCCCGACGCCCTATCCCGATCCGAAGGACGAATCTGCCTGGCCCGGCAAAGGGCCGATCCGGCTCTTCGGTTGGATGGTGGATAACCGAAAGTTTTTCTGGACCGCCCGGGAGAAAGACCAGGGCAAGATCGTGCTCGTCGGCGACTCGCTCATGGGCGGCTGGAAGGCGGACCTGCTCGCCGGCCAGTTCCCCGACCGCAAGATCGCCAACCGCGGCATCGGCGGCGATGTCAGCCGCGGCGTGCTGTTCCGCTTCAAGGAAGACGTGCTCGACCTGAACCCCGCCGCCGTCGTCATCTGTTGCGGTACCAATGACCTGAGCGCCCACGCCAACCCGGCTGCGGTCGAGGGGAATCTCAAGCTCATCATCGCGCAGGCCCGCGAGCACAACCCCGCCCTGCCGATCATCCTCTTCAAGGTTCCGCCTCGCGATTCGAAAGAAGCGCCGACAAAACCCGGCGCGCACGAAGACCTGAACGCCCGCATCGCCAAGTTCGGCGAAGGCGACGATCACCTACTCGTGCTCGACACCTTCACCCTCCTGGCGGACGAGAACGGGAAGCCGAATCCGGAATACTTCGCGAAGGACAAGCTCCACTTCGCCAAACCCGGCTACGACAAGCTCGCCGAACTCCTCAAGCCCGCGTTCGACAAGCTTGGAGTAAAGTAGCCCGCCCCCCCTTATCGCCCTTATCGCCGCCGGCGCAACATCATGCCGGCGGCCATCGCCAGGCAGGCAAGGCTTGTCGGCTCGGGGACCGGCACCGCGTAAATCGCGACGTCGTTCCCGCCATTCAAGCTGCTGCCCGACAGTTGATAGTCGGCGTCGTAGGTGATGAACCAATCAAACCCATTCGTGTTGGCGAACAGCAGCGAATCGTCCGTAAGACCTGCGAACTGACCGGTCGTGCTGCCCGTACCACTGTTATTAATCAGGAATAAGATGTCACCCGTGCTCGCGGCGAAGGCGCCCATCGTCGCGTCAAGCGTGCTGCCGCCGAGCGAAATCGTGCGATTGCCGGTGACGAGCAGCTGATCGTGTCCTGTGCCGCCGGGCGACAGGCCATTGATCTCCGCCTCGAACACCGCGTCCGCCACCAGCGTCACATCGCCGTCAATGGTGAGCACGCCGGGGCTGTTGCCCGGGCTGATCACGCCGGCGGAGGTCAGCACGACGTCCTTCTCGATCGCGCCCGCACCGCTCAGCACGCCGCTGACGCTCAGGCCGCCGGCCCCACTTAGCATGCCGTTCACCGCGAACTCACCGCCACTGTTAATGGTCGTATTCCCGGCGACGGCAATGATGCCCGCGCTTGCCACGTTGTTCGTTCCGCCAACCAACAGCGTGCCGCCGATCGACAGCGTGGCATCGCTCGTCAGCGTCGCGCCGGTCGTTCCGCCGGCAAGCGTCACTGAGCCAAACACCGTTCCCACGCCGCCCAGCGTACCGGAATCATTGACCGTCACCGCGCTTCCCGAAGCGAGCGAGCCGTCGATATTCAGCACGCCGGCGTTCACCGTGGTAATGCCGGTATAAGTATTCGTACCTGAAAAAGTTTGTACGCCGCTTCCGTTCTTGATCACCGTGCCATTAACGCCGGAGATCACGCCCGCGAACGTCGCCGGGCTGGCATTAGTGCCGGCGAGCGTCAGCGTTCGCGCGACCGACGGATTGAGGTTGATTATGCTGTCCCCGAACGTCGTGCTGACCGACCCGCTTCCGCCGCCGCCCGAGAGGGTGATGGTCGGCGCGGAAGTGTAGTTGACGCCGGGATCAGTGATCGTGACAGACGTAATTGCCCCGCCGCTGATCGTCGCCGTGCCCTCGGCGCCGGTTCCGCCGCCGCCCGTGAAAATCAGGGCGTACGTTCCGTTCGTTCCACCGCTGCCGCCTGCGATCGTGGTGCGAACGTTTGCTCCGCTCGTAAGCGAGTCGACCGTGAGGTCGGAATTCAGGTTCAACCGCGAACCAGACGCATTCGTCAGGCGCGCTTGTCCGGTGCCCAGCGCGGTTTCGCTGCCCGCGACGATCGTCGTATTCGCCGTCCCCAACTGGGCGATCGTGACGCCGCCGTCAAACGTATTCATGCCGTTCAGCGTCAATGATCCGTTAAAATTCGTGGAGTTGACGCGCAGGCTCGCATCTTCGCCCGAGATGACGCCGCCGATGATGGCCGGCCCGTTGTCGACGCTGGTGGAGCGTGCGCCGACAAGCAGGATCGGGGAGGTACCGAGGTTGATCTGGCCGACCGTCGCGCTGAAGCTGAAGCTTCCCTGCCAGGTTTGGCCGGTCACCCCCGTCAGCGCTCCCGCCGCCGTCTGCGAAATCGCGCCGCCGTTGATGGTGAGCGTGCCGAAACCAAGCGCTTGCGCGTTGCCGATGCGCAGGGTGCCCGAGTTCAGCACTGTTCCGCCGGCATAGGTGTTGGCATTGGTAAGGTTCACCGTGGACGAACTCCCGCCGCCCGCGATAGTGACCACGCCGCCCGAGCCGATCAGGCCCGTCGGATCCTGAATGACACCGGTATGGTGCGTGATGTGGAAATTGGTCGGCGCGAGCGTGATCCCCTTGCCGGTGCCGTTGGCAGAGCCAAGCGTGATCGTGCCGGAATAGGTGGAATTCGTATTCCCCTGGTTACCGCTGCCAAGCGTGATCGTGCCGGTGTTGCCGCTCTGAAGGACGATATCACGCCCGACGGTGAACGTCTGCTCGTTGACCGTCACGTTTGCCGACCCGCTGGTATCGCCCAGCAGAATCGCACTGGTAGCGTTGCCCAGCGATCCGGCCGCGCCGTTGGGCGCGTGGGCGCCCAACGCCAGCGTGCCCGCGTTCACCCGCACCTGGCCGCTGAACGTGCTCGTGCCCCCAAGCCCGAGTTGCCCTGAGCCATTCTTGGTGATGCCGTGCCCACTTCCGCCATCGCCAATCGCGCCGTTCACGCTGACGCCGGCGGTCGTCGGATTGAAGATCGCGTTGCCCGTGAGCGTTCCGGCGGCCCCAGCGAAAACGAGGCGGTACGAATTCCCGCCCGTCACGTTCAGTTGGCCGGCGCCGATGCTCAGATTGCCAAGCGTGAAGACGCCGCTGTTGTTCGACCCGTTATTGTTGACGTCGATCGTGACTGCACTGCTTCCGGTCGTCACCGAATTTCCGGCGACGATGGTCTGGCCGTTGCCGCTGCCGTTGGCCCGCAGTTGCAGCGTGCCGCTGCTGAGGTGGATATCGCCGGTCCCGAACGCCGTCAGCACGTTCGTCGCCGTTGTGTTGCGCCCCTGCACGACGCCACCATTGATGGTTGTAATACCGCTGTAAGATGTATTGGAACCGCTTAATAGAAGTGTTCCAGTACCGTTCGCGCTGGCGGCGATATTAAACGCACCGCTAATCGCACCGCTGACGTTTTGCGTCGAATCGTCGTTGTTGGTGATGGCAACGTTGCTTATCAGCGCGACTGGCGCACTGATGACATTCGACCCCGTGCCGCTGTTAAACACGAGCCCCGCTCCCGCCCCGCCGCCAAGGTTAATGCCTACGCCGCTCAGGGTAACGGCGCCGGACTGGCGGATGGTGATGCTGTTGGCGTCCGCCGTGCTTCCGGCGATCGAGATCGCACTTGCGCCAGTGAAATTGGTTCCGGAAGAGAAGAACAGATCATCGCTGCCCGCCGTGACTGCCTGCGCCGTTCCGCCGGTTCCGGTAGGCGAATCGTTCCAGAACGCGTTGACGCCGTCCCAGCTTCCGGTCGCAGACGTGCCAGTGTTGGCCGCCGCGCCGTTGAGGTCCCAGTAGAGCGGTGTTGCCATAACGGGCGTTCCCGCAATGATGGCGATGGCCACCGCGCTTGCCGCATGCCTGATCGCCTGATGCGATCCCAGCCGATCACCACGAGACGTCGTTTTCCGATTCGTATCGATCATTTTTCCACTCCTCACAATATTCAGAAATGCCCTAACCCTCTTGTTGCGCCGTCCCGCTCTTGGCGCACGCGACGTATCCTCGATGCGTTCAGCCGCGGCAATCCTGCCGACCGCGCGGTTCGCGTCGTTCATTCCCGCGACAACAACGATCAAAGCTCATGGCGCTTTCGGCGGCGCCGTCGATTCGCGAAGAACGAGTTCCGGGAGCAGTCGCACATGACAGCCTCTCGATTTGGTCGGCGATCCGCCCTTGAGCTGGATCATCAACTGCCGCACCGCCTGGCGGCCCATTTCCTGCACCGGCACGCGCACCGTGCTCAACGGCGGCGTGATGAGCGACGCGAAGTCGACATCATCGAACCCCACGACGCTCAGGTCGCCCGGGATCGAGACCCCCATCGCGCTGGCCGACCGCACGACGCCCAGCGCATAACAATCGTTGGAGCACATCAGCGCCGTCGGCCGATCCGCCTGTTGCAGGATCTCGGTGACGGCCTTGGTGGTATGCTCGATGTGGTCATACCCTTCGTACACCCACTCGCGGCGCACGGGCAGGCCGCGTTCGGCCATCATGAGCCTGAACGCGGTGAACCGTTCCGCCATGGCGACGATCTCGTCTCGCCGGCCGACAAACCCGATCTTGCGGTGGCCAAGCGAATAGACGTGTTCAAATGCGTCGCGAATGCCCTCGAAATTGTCGGTCGTCACCACGTCGGGCCGGCCCTTGCCGATGATGTCGACCAGCACCAGCGGATGCATGCAGTGCCGCACAAACTGCGACAGATCGTTGCTGTACTCGCCGATAAGCAGAACGCCGCTGCGATCCGAGCCGTTGATATCGGCGAGCAAAGCTGGATCGAGCAGGTCGGAGTTCATCCGGATCTGCGCCCGGCAGCCCCACCGAGACAGCTCTTCGATCGCCCCGTCAACGATATTGCGGTGAAACGAGTTCAACTCAAACGACCGCGGCGGCGGGACCGACTCGCGCATCGACACCAGTGGGCCAACGCGCAGCTCGCCCTGCCGGACTGACAGCTTCTCCACGGGTGAATGGCGGTGCTGAACGATCTCAACCACCCCGCCGGCCTCCTTCTTCGCCTGCACCCGACGCCCGCCCCGGCGGGCACGGTTGACGAAAAACTCGGTCTCGCGAACCACGCGCAGTACCGCCTCGCGCGTCTGCGGGCTGACCGCGCCGGAGTTGTTCAGCACGCGCGACACCGTCGCGATCGAGCAGCCCGCCAATCGCCCCAGGTCGGTTACGGTGATCACTTCTGAATTGCCTGCCATCAGGAACCACTCCGCGTGCAAACAACCTACCCGTCATCATGAATTTTTCCAAACTATTTCCCGACTATTTTCCAATAAATCGGGCCAAAATATCGCATTTTTTGTGCATATTTACGACTTCCGCATGTCAAATTTGAGAAACGGCGGATTATTTACATTTCCATCTTTACACTCGTGTTTACCGCCGTTCGAACTGGGCAAGGCTGGCCGGGGCGGACGTACATCTTTGGAAAACAATGGACAAGCACCACAGCAACCTCTCGAGCGAGCAGCCCAGAAAGCACGACCCGCCCATAAACGAATAAATGGGCTACGCTAAAATGCTCGACGTCCGGCAGGCAATGGATGGCCGCCCTCCTTGGCGCCCGTTGCGCGCCGCCCGCGCTAAAGACTCTTAACACTTTGCATCACGACACCTCACAATTGAAGGACCGAAGACCCGTACGATTCGCGGCATGCACAACCCCCGCCTTGTCTCACGGAAGAGATCCGTCGCCGCCGCGTTTACGCTGGTGGAACTCCTGGTCGTCATCGGTATTATCGCTATTCTGATCGGTATTCTTCTGCCATCCCTTGGCGCGGCGCGGAAGTTCGCCCGCAAGATTCAGTGCCAGTCGAATCTTCGCCAGGTGGGCCTCGGCCTCCAGATGTACATCAATGAGTCCAGCGGCTATCTGCCAGGCCCCAACACATCGGGCCTCGGCCTGAAACGCGGCGGCGGCTACGACGGACTGGCGCAATCGCCCGTGCAAGACTGGGATTGGGTGTCGCCGACCGTCGGCAAGATGATGCAGTTGACCGCCCTCCAACCGACGATGACCGCCGAACAGGCGCGGCTAACGAAGTACCGGGAAATCATGGAGTTAAAGCTCCGCTGCCCGGAAAACGAAGTGCGGTACGGCCATAAGTTCAGCGGCCCAAACCTTCTTGGAACGGGCCATCCGATCCTGATGAGCTATTCAACGCCGACGTTCTTCCACCTCATGCCCTCGCCAGCGCTCGCCACGCTTTACGCCGCTGAGGATGCCGGATCGACGCCTTATTTCCGCCTGCCGAAGGATTACGTCCCCAAGATCACCAAGGTGGGCAAGACGGCACGGAAGATCTTCGCTTTCGAAGGCGCCCGCTACTTTGACGCCGGCAAAAACTGGTTCGACTACAGCACCGACACCACCACGCCCAGCCTTAGCGGCAAGCCCCAGGGCAACTTTCATTCGCGTGGGCCGGGCGTGATCCTCGGCTCAGGCGAGCCCTACGATTTCGCCCAGTTCCGGACGGGCAACCCTGCGGGCTCGGTGCCGTCGTGGCAGTTCCAGCGTGCGTCACTACGGCATAAGGGCCGCCTGAACGCGGTGTTCTTTGACGGACACGTGGAGGAATTGGCCGTAGGCGATTTCATCCGCCCGGAATACTGGGCTCCGCGCGGCTCGCGTACGCAGGGCAACATCATGTACAACGCCTTCTTCACAGGGAAATACCCCAATAACACCGCCATCGACTGATCGGCGCAAGGACAACTACAGAATTCTTCGCAGGCAACGGATCGGACGATCGCCCCCCGCTTACGGCGGGACGAGCCGATAGCCGTTGCCGCGAACGTTTTGGAGTTGATGTGCGGCCGGCCCGAGCTTTCGACGAAGCGCCACGACGCGGGCGCGAATCGTCCGCGGTGTTGGCGGCTCAAGCAGCCGACCGCCGAGTTGCGAAAGTTGTCCCACCGAAAGAACCCGGCCGGCGTTGCTCGCCAGCGCCCAAAGTAATCGATACTCGCCGGCGGTAAGCTGCGTCGCTACGCCATTGATCCTGACGGCATAGCTCTCCCTCGCAACGCGAATTGCCCCGATCTCGATCACCTCATCCATCGCATCCGCCAGCCGCGACCCGGACAACAACGACTCAACCCGCTCCCATATCGCCGCGGCCGACTTGGCGGAAATGAGCACATGCGCACTTTCGGAAACCCGCTCCGTTTCTGACGTCGACCAGCGACCTTCCAGTGCGACAACGCGCGTCACCGGCAATCGCGGGTCGGTGCGCAGCGACCGGCTGAGCGAGACGACTTCTCCCGCCCGCAAATCGGCCGACAATACGACGAGATCGGGTTGATCGGCGTACAACGATGATGGGTGCGTATCAGGAGGAAACAGCAGCACACGCAATCCGCGCGCACGCCCCTGCAACTGATCGGCCAACCGCCGATCGCGATCGATAAGAACAATGGTTGTCATGCGGCAAAAGAAATAGTTGATGCGGCAACCTCGCCCCTGGCCCGAACATCACAACGGAGGCAAGGCATCGCCGAAAATTCCACCGAATGTCGGCGTTTATGGCAATGCGCTAAAGACAATCTCAACTGCCCTTCTCCGGATCTTTGCGCTTCGAGAGATGTTGTGCGACATTGCGACGGACTGGCGGCAAAAAGCGATTCGCAAAGCTGCACGTTGGCCGTCAACACGATCGGCGACACCCCGTTCTCCGCAGGGCAGCGCGACTTATCGAGCAGCGTTGTAGCCACCGTGTCGGAAGAAGCCGTGGCTGTTGGCTTGAGTGACGGAATGGACGCCGATGCGTCGTTACCCCCGGTTCGCGGATCGATCTCCGCCTAAAGCTCAAATCCGCCAGTGCTGAAAAGTTGGAGAAAAAAGGGTTACGCAGGCTGGAAAGCGACGGCGGCGAAGCGATCTTTGTCGGCGGCGAAATCGGGAGGCAATGATGGCAGGTCAAGGTAGCGGGGGCGGCGACCGAGGGCCTTGGTGATCTCGCGGTCGAGCCGGCCGGGGCGACAGAGTTCGTGCGTGTTGGTGGAAGCGAAGATCGCGCCGCGCGGCTTCAGGATCGTCGCCGCCTCGCGCACAAGGCGGGCGTAGTCGTCCACGCTGCTCCACGGCCGAATGCCCTTCTTGCGGTTACCGGATGCGAAGCTCGGCGGATCGAGAATAATCAGGTCGTACGACAACCCCTTCCGCTTCGCGTAGCCGAAGAATTCAAACGTGTCCATTTTGGCGAATCGATGGGATGACACCTCGATCGCGTTGTGTTCGAAATTCCGCTTCCCCCAATCAAGATAACGGCCGGAAACGTCGACGCTCGTCGTCATCGCCCCAGCGTGCGCCGCGGCGATGGAAAACGCGCACGTGTACGCAAACGTGTTCAGCACCGCTGGCTGTACACCTTTGTGCGAGGCCAACTGTCGAACACGATCGAACGCCCACCGGCGGTTCTCGCGTTGATCGAGAAACAGGCCGGTCGACAGGCCGTCGTACGGGCGGATCTCCAGCTTCCATTCATGCTCGCGAACGACGATCGCCTCGGGCGCCCGTTCCCCCGCCAGCGGTGTGGGATCGGTCGCCGAGGCTGGCAGCTCTCCGCCCATACGTGAGCGGTCGCGAGCAAACGGTTTGTGATACACCGCCCGAACGCCCAGCGGACCTAAGCGATCCAGCAGTACCGCCGCCGCGGCTTCCGGATCGAACGACGCCGGCGCCCGGCCTTCGTAGACGATCAGCACCGCCGCCTGGGCGTAGACGTCAACGAATACGCCATCCATGCCGTCACCCGCTCCGGAAAAGGCGCGAAATGCCTCGGTCGCCCCGCCACGGATAAGCGGCTCACGACGCCGAAGTGCGTCGGCCAAGCGTGAAGCGAAGGTGACGAGCGCGGGAATATCGCTGCGGGCGGACATCCGAGTTGGTGTATCACCCTGTCCTGCACCTATCAACCACGGGGACGGAAACCGTTGCGAGCCAATTCCTACGTTCAAATGCGGCGTTAAGTCATGCTTATGTGATTCGTCTTTTCCAGTTTGACGTGCCGGAGGCCCCAAAATCACCGAATTCGTTTGATATTTCACGTTTTCAAATGCCGGCCGGGGTAGCTTTTCAACACCACCAACCAAGCCTCTGAAAGGGATATGATGTCGTTCACTGGTCGCGGTCAGCCTATCGGTCTGAAAATGGAGCATCTTGAACCCCGCCAACTTCTGTCGGCGGCGGTGTCGAGCACGGAGGTGTTGGCACAGGTCAACAGCACAACCGGCCTGCGCACGCTCGAGCACTGGATCTCCAAACATCCCGCCGCAGCGCTCACGCGGTCGATCGACCTCTACAACTCGCAGCAACTCTTCCGCGACAAGGCGTCTTCGACGCTTCAACTGAAGCTCGTCGCTGGCGTCAGCCCGGCATCGGTGCTGAAGCAACTTCGCAATATATCGAGCGTGAACTGGGCGTCGCCGAACTACATCTACGAGAAGCCCAAGGCCGAGTTCACGCCGAACGACCCGCGCCTGCCACAACAGCAGGCACACCTCGATCGCGTGCAGGTTCCCGGCGCGTGGGATGCGGCGCAGGGCGCCGGCATGATCGTCGCGGTACTGGACGACGGCGTGGACTACGACCACCCCGACCTCGCGCCCAACGTCTGGACCAACACCGGCGAGATCCCGGGCAACGGCATCGACGATGACGGCAACGGCTACATCGACGACGTTCACGGCTGGGATTTCGGCTCCGGCGACAACGACGCTCGTCCAGTGCTGAACGAGCAGTGGAACTTCGTCGAAAGCCACGGCACGCTCGTCGCGGGCATCGTCGGCTCGGTGATCAACAACAACCTCGGCACGGCCGGCATCGCGGGGCTGGCGAAGATCATGCCGATCCGCTTCACCGGGTATGGCGTGACGGTCACCAGCGCGGGCATCGCCCAGTCGCTCGCGTACGCCGCCAACAACGGCGCGAAGGTCATCAACATTTCGTTCAGCATCGACCCGTACATGAACGACCCGGCGTTCTACGCCGCGACCGATCTCGTTCATGCGAAGGGCGCGATCTGGCTGAACAGCGCCGGCAACAGCAACGTCGCCAACCCGCCTCGATTGACGATCGAAAAAGCGCTCTTCATCGCCAACACGCGTCTGGACGACGTGCGCTACGCCGACAGCAACTACGGCGACGGCATCGACCTCTCGGCGCCCGGCGTCGATGTCCACGGCACGGCCCCGAATAACGGATATCAGACCGGCACGGGCACCAGTTTCGCCACGGCGGTGGCGTCTGGCGTGACGGCGCTGGTATGGTCGGCCCATCCGACGTGGACGCGCGATCAGGTTGTGGCACAGGTCGTCGGCATGGTCGATTCGATCGACACGGAGAACCCCACGCTGATCGGACAACTCGGCACAGGCCGGGTGAACGCGCTCAAGGCCGCGGCCGGCACGCTGCCCGCGCCGAAGGTGCGCGGGCTCAAGGGCATCGCCAACAACGCGACGCTCACCACGGCCCCGACGACGCTCACGCTGAACCTGTTCAACGTCCTCGACGGCGCGACCGTCGTGCCCGGCGCATTCGAGTTGAAGTTCGCCGGCGCGGACAGCTATTTCGGCACAGCCGACGACGCGATCATCCCCGTCACGCTCGACAGCACTTACTTTTACGGAACCAACCAACTGAAGTTCACCGTGCCGGCAGGCCTGGCGAACGGGCCTTACCAGTTCACGGCCAAATCGACGATCACCGATCCGTTTGGCCAGGCGCTCGACGGCAATGGCGATGGCACGGGCGGCGACGCGTTCGTCACGCGTTTCACGCTCAACGTCCCCCCGCCCGCCGTACCCGCCGCGCCCAGCAACCTGGTCGTCACGACGCCGAGTTATTCGGACTCCGAAGCCGTCCTCACCTGGACCGACAACTCCACCAATGAGACCGGCTACGTCATCGAGCGTTCCGGCAGCCCCACCTTTGAAACGATCGACAAGACGATGAACGCCATCGCCAACTCCAATCGCTACAACGATTGGGGATTGCAGCAAGGCACGACGTACTACTATCGTATCCGCGCGGTGAACAGCATCGGCCCGTCCAGCCCGAGCAACATCGCCACCCACGTCGTCCCCCTGCCACCGCCGGGCATTCCGAACGCGCCGCTTAACTTCGTCGCGCATACGCCGAGCTACTCGCTTACCGAAGTGGAACTGTCGTGGACCGATGCGAGCAGCAACGAAACCGGCTTTCGCCTCGAACGCTCGACCAGCCCCACCTTCGACACGATCGATAAAGCGATGAACCCGATCGCCAACAGCAATCGGTTCAACGACTGGGGCCTGGTCGTCGGACAGACGTATTACTACCGCCTGCGCGCGCTCAACAGCGCCGAAGGTTCGGAATGGGTCACGCTGTCGTACGGCGCCCCCCTGCCCACCGCCCCACCGGCGGCGCCGTCGGGACTGGTGGCGTCGACGGTGTCCTGGAGCGCGACCGAAGCCGAACTGAAGTGGACCGACAACTCGGTTGACGAGACGTCGTTTACGATCGAGCGTTCGCTGAGCGCCGACTTCTCCGGCGCCACGATCATCACCGCGTCGGCGGCGACCGGGCTTGGCCAGTACAACGCCTGGGGGTTGTCGGCAGGATCGACGTACTACTTCCGCATCCGCTCGGCGAACTCCGCGGGCTTCTCAGCATGGTCGAGCACGGCGATCCTCGCGCTGCCTTAGTCGAGTCAGGACGAATAAACCGGTTCCCGGTCTTCGGACGCATCGTATGGCCTCCGTATAGACCGGGGTGTTGCGCGTTTGTCATGACAAACGCGCAGCGCGCATCGATTTTTTCTCAAAAAATTTCCCCCAGCGGGGTAAATTTTTTTACCGGGCGGCGCGGAACGCATCGCTTAGGCGTTTCGTCCACGTCCCGCACGTCTCGCCGAAGGTTCGGACGTCCCATGCGCCGATCCAAGCGACTTCGCGCGTGGTGGATGCCAGAAACGCCTCGTCGGCGGCCAGCGCCTCGTCGATCGGCAGCGGCCGTTCTTCGACTTTCATCCCGATCGACTGCGCCAGCGGCAGGATAAGTTCGCGCGTGATGCCCGGCAGCACCTTCGGGCCGATCGGGGGCGTGATCAGCTTGTCGCCTTTGATGACGCAGATATTGCTGGTCGATCCTTCCTGGACGATGCCCTCATCGACGAAGATCGCCTCGTCCGCCTTCGCTTTGACGGCCGCGTTTTTAGCGAGCACGTTGGGCAAGAGTGCGATCGACTTGATCCAACACCGCTTCCATCGCTCGTCAGGCACGCTGATGACGCGCTGATGCGGGCAATGGGCAAAGGTCATCTGGCGCGCATAGATCATGAGCGTCGCCGACGTGTGCTGCGGAAAAGCATGGCCGCGTGGCGCGACGCCGCGCGTGGCCTGCAGGTAGACGATGCCGGCGTCTATTCCGCTCTGACGGACGAGGTCGCGCACCGCGCCGCCGATCTGCTCGAGCGAATACTGAAGGGCCAGTTCGATCCCCTCACACGACCGCACCAGCCGGCGAAGATGTGCATCCACAGCGAACGGCACGCCTTCGTAAATGCGGAACACTTCATATACCCCGTCGGCGAAAACGTAGCCGCGGTCTTCGACGCTCACCTTCGCGTCGGCAAGGCGGGTAACGTCACCGTTGATCCAGCACAACTCTTCCATGATGCCCCAACGATACCGCCAGCGGTTTTCAAACGCGATTCGGCTTATACTCTCGCCCTTTGGCTATTATACGTGGCACGGGTTTTCAATCCGTGTCTTGGCGATGTCGGGAAACATGGGTTGAAAACCCATGCCACGGAAAGAATGAGCGAGCAACCCGCCTGGAACGATTCCAACTTGAATGACCCGCATTCGGTGGCGGACAAGCGGTCGCGCGTACAGAAGATGTTCAGCGCGATCGCGCCGAGTTACGACCTGAACAACCGCCTGCACAGCTTCTGGCGCGATCAGGCATGGCGGAAGAAGGCGGTGAAGATCGCGGAGTTGAAGGCGAACGATGTCGTCGTTGATGTTGCCTGCGGAACGGGCGACCTGACATTGGCGTTTTACGGGCGACTCGCCCAGATTTATGGGGGCGATGGGAATACCCTCACCGACTCACAAGTCATCGGCATCGACTTCACCTACGAGATGCTGCCGCTGGCACGCCGGAAACGGGATACGCTCCTAAAATGCGATCGCGTGCATCAAGATCTAGATGGATCACAGGTCGCCTTTCTCAACGGCGACGCCCAGGCGCTCCCCCTTCCCGATTCCTGCTGCGACGTCGTCTCCATCGCCTTTGGCATCCGCAACGTGCAGGACATCCCCGTCGCGTTCAACGAGTTCTACCGCGTCCTTCGCCCCGGCGGGCGGGTGATCGTGCTGGAGTTCTCCGAACCGACCAATCCGCTCATCCGCGCGATGAACCGCTTCTACTGCCATAAGATCATGCCATTTACGGCCACCCTCATCGCGCGGGATAAGTCGGGCGCTTACAAGTACCTGCCGAAGAGCATCGAAACCTTCATCTCTCGCGACAAGATGACGCAACTTCTTGCCGATGCCGGATTTGCGGATATCACCCAGCACCCGATGACCTTTGGCGTTTGCGTGGCATACCGCGGGGTAAAGTCCCGTTAGCCGCGAAGCGGAGCGCGTTCGGTCCCACGAGAAGCGCTCCGCTTCGCGTCGCGGCTAACCGTCGGGAACCGTCAATCGTTTTGAAACTTCAATCGGGTCTGAAGCCCGTATACTCCCGACATGGATATCGTCACCGCCATCACCGGCGCGTCAGGCGCGCTCTACGCCCAGCGGTTCATCCAGGGCTGCGTGCAGGCAGGCGTGAACGTTCATCTGGTCATCTCCCCACTCGGACGGCGGCTGCTGCACGACGAGATGGGAATGGAATCGCCCGACCTCGAAGCGCTGGCGGGCGCGAAGGAGCACTCCGTTACGCTCTATAACTACAACGATGTGGGGGCAAAGATCGCCTCGGGCTCGTTTCTGCATGACGGGATGGTGATCGTGCCGTGTTCGAGCAACTCGCTGAACCAGATCGCCCATGGCCTGGGCGACAACCTCATCGCCCGCGCCGCGGCTGTGGCGCTCAAGGAAAGGCGAAAACTGGTGATCGCCCATCGTGAAATGCCGCTGTCGCCGATGGACGTGACGGCGTACAAACTGCTGACCGACGCCGGCGCGATCGTCGCGCCGTGCAATCCAGGGCTGTACCTCAACCCAACGTCGGTCGGCGAGATCGTCGATTTCGTTTCGGGCAAGCTGCTCGACCTGATCGGCGTGCGGCACGCCTTCGATACGCGGTGGAACCCCAAGCAACCGCGCCCGCCGGTGCGATATGAGGACATTAGCGGTACGATGCGGGTATGACGATCGTATCCCGTCAAGCAGATGAAACCGTTCTGATCGGCCGAAACCTCGCGGTGACGGTGACGGACATCGACCGCGCCGGGGTAAGGCTTTACGTCAAAGGCCAGTGCGTCGGCGGGTTCAACGATGGCGAGCGCGTCGACCGCGCTTTCGAGCTTGGGCCCTCGGGCGAAGTGCGGCTGGGCGAACAGGTCATCATCACGATCGCCCGGCTGGCAACGAACGAGCCGCGCGTGTACCTGAGCATCAACGCTCCGCCGCGGATGGAGGTCTTCCGAAAGGAAGCCGCCGACGCCCCGCGACGCCAGGAAGACGACGCCCGCTGATCCGCCATCGTTCGCCTTACCCATGACCACCGCCGCTTCGACCACCTTCTTTTCTCGCGTGCACGCGTTCGCCAGCGACATCAAGCTGTCGCACTCGGTGTTCGCGTTGCCATGGGCGGTCCTCGCAACGTTCATGGCCGCCGAGCCGGGATTGCCGAAGTGGGGACAGGTGGCGTTGATCGTCGCGTGCATGGTGCTGGCGCGCACGGTGGCGATGGGCGCGAACCGCCTGCTCGATGCCAGGCTCGACGCATTAAACCCCCGCACCGCCCGCCGGGCGATCCCCAGTGGCCGATTGACCGTCGGCTTCGTGGCGCTGGCGGTGATCGCCTGCTCCGCGGGGTTCGTTGGCGTGACAAGCCTGTTCGGCGTGCTCTACGGAAACTGGGTTCCGCTGATCGCGGCAGTGCCGGTGCTGGCATTCGTCAGCGCGTATCCATTTTTAAAGCGATTCACGCAACTGTGTCATTATTACCTCGGCGCCGCACTCGCGCTCGCCCCGGTTTGCGCCTGGGTGGCGATCGCCGGCACGCTGTCCGCCGAGCCGTTCCTCATGGCGCTGGCCGTGCTGACGTGGACGGCCGGCTTCGACGTGATTTACGCATGCCAAGACTACGAATCAGACCTCGCGACCGGCGTCTTCTCCGTGCCGGCCCGATTCGGCATCGCCAAGGCATTGTGGGTCGCACGGCTGACGCACGTCGTGTGCGCGGCAGCACTAGTGGCGCTGCTATGGGTTTCGCCATCGCTGACAACGTTGTTCGCGATAGGCATTGGCATGACGTTCGTCCTGCTGATCATCGAACACGTTCTAGTGCGACCGACGGACCTGTCGCGCGTGAACCTCGCGTTCTTCACGCTTAACGGCGTGATCAGCCTGGTGCTCGGGCTGTGCGGGCTGATCGACGTGCTGCGAAGCTGACGTCCATGGCTTCCGTACGGACAACCTCTTGCACCGCGAACCACTACCGAAATCCGAAGAAGAGCGCTGTTCGACAATCAGAAACGCTCTAGTTCTATCGTCGACCATCGGTGCGGATACAACATCGCCTCGGCGGGCTCGTCGTTGACAAGGTTCGTGTCGGGATTCGACCAGTAAGTCCGCGACACCGTGATCTGCCCCGTCGAATCCGAACCCGTAAAGCCGACGTCGCCGGTCAGCTTCAGGCCCGGTTCTGGCTTGATGCCGAGATCGGCCCACGGCACGGAGAGCTCGACCGTATAACCGCGCGGCGCAGTCACGACGGCCACCTTCGCCGACTCCAGCGTCTGCACGCGGTCGAAGGTAAAGCTCTGCACGGGAGACGTGTAAGCCTTCTTCGCGTCGGCAGGCGCGGTGGGATCGGCAGGCTTCATGATCACGACCGTCTGCTTGCCCTTGCCTGTCGGCGCCACCAGGAGCCGAACATCGCCGGCGACCGGCTTCTGGGTGGTATTTCCGGTGGGGCTGAACTGCAGGTCAATCGAATCACCGGTCTTGAACAATCGTTCGACGTCGCGGCCGGCGTTTTTCCAGGGGGTGTCGTCGGTCACCTCGAAGACGGCGTAGAGGTTCGCCTCGTCATAGGCGAGGCGGATCTGCGCCCGCTGGCCCGTCTCGCCGCGGGCGGCGGTAAGCGTGGGAACGTCGCCCCACTCATCGGGCTTACCGTCGATCTTGATCTCCTTCGCCCTGGCGATCGTGCCCGACTTCGGAGCGTTCGCGAGCTGCTGCCGCTCGCGAAGCTGCTTCGCCTGCTCGATCTGCCCGGCCGTCACGTGCAGGCTGACTTCAGGCAGGCGTTTCAGGCTCTCGAGGCCCGTCACGCGCAATACCATCGCCGCCTGGCCTGCAATGCCGGAGGTTAGGCGAATCTTGCCGTCGCTCTGCTGGCCAAACCAGCCGTTGAAGGGCTCGCCGCCGCCGCTGAAGGCTTCCATGGGCGTGCCGACGAGGCGCGACTCGTCATCCGGCAATGACAGGCCCGGCAGACGAGTATCCTGGAACAACGTCCCGGCAAATAATCCGTCGGCCGTCAGCAGGAAGTCCTGCCCAAGGTTGCCGCGGATGTGCAGCACGTTGCCGACCTCGTCGTTCGCCTTCGCGTAGCCGGTGATCTTGAGTGCCCCGATGATCAGGCCGGGCGCCGGCATCGTGGCGCGGTGCGATCCATGCACGCCAGGATAGAGGTTCGGATAGGTCCACAGCGCCTTCCCCGAGCTGGTATCGATCGCGCGAACCCCATCGGTGATGTTCGGATAGCCGTTCATGCTCAGGCAGAACACGCGGTCTTCGCCTGACACCGGCACGAGATCGCCGCGATCGCGCGTTTCCAGTTCGGCAACGCTTTCGGGCAGGTAGATCGGCGCCCCCGCCGCCGTGAAGCCGGTCGGACGGATCGCGTTTATGCCCTCGGTGTAGAAGACGAACGACTTCGTATCCACGCGGCCGCCCCACCCGCTGCCAAGCCTAACTGCCAGCTCGCCGGATTTACCGACGGCCGTTGCGGGCTTCTTCGACTTCACGATCGTGGCTTCGGCGCGCTGCGGGATGCCATCGTCGTTCTGGTCATGCCAGAAGGCGACGTCGTACGGATCGAGGTCGGCCCACTCGCCGATGGGAAGCGCGGTCACGCCCTTTCGCGCCTCGATCCCACCGCTGATCTGCCCCACGCTGGTGACGGCCGCCACGGGTTTCCATGAGCCGTCGTCGTGTTCCATGTAAAACTTGTAGCCCTCGTAGTTTCGATACGGCGCCGTAAACAGATACTGACGTTTCTTGCCGCTGGCATCGCTCGCGAATCGCTGCGGCAATACGTGCGCGGAAGCATCGATCGGGAACACCTCGCCTTTCTCCGCATCGGGCACCCAGAGGATGCGCTCCACGTTCCACGTACGGGTGGCCTTATCCAGCCGAATCTCGACCGGGCCGACGTAGCCGAGCGTTGGATCGGTTTCGTGCAGGAACGCGCCCGTGCCGGCATAGCCGGTGTTGCCGATGTAGTCGCGCACCAGCGCGCCGGCGTTGTTCCACACCGAAACGCGGCGAGGATACTCCCAGTTCTCCGTCACCCATACCTGCCCCTTTGCGTCAGACGCGATGCTTCGCATCGCAAGCATGGCGTTGGGCTCAAACTTGCCGCGAATAGGCCGGCCACCTTTAGCGCCGCAGGTATAGGCAGGCTGGCCGGCGGGAGTGAAGGCTTTGACTTGAGAATCAGCGCCGGTATCCAGCACCAGCACGTTGCCGGCCGGATCGACGTCGATATCGCTGGCGATGCCAACGTCTGGCGTCTCGACCGGCGTCGCAGAGCCGGCGTTGAGGTCGATTCGATACAGCTTTCCGCCCATGCGGACCTTGCGCTCTTGACGCGAGAGCTCGATCGCCTCATGACCTGCCGCGATCGATCCGCCCGCGAGCACGTAAAGCGTGCCGTCCTCAGCGAACGCCAGCGCCCCGGCGTTTTCAAGTTTCACTCGATGCTCGATCGCGGTCGTATCGCGATTCAGCACGACGACTTCCCCGCCGCTCATCGCCAATGCCAGGCCGGGCTTGCCTGCCGCCAGGCCGACGATCTCGCCTGGGACGGAGCCGCCGAAGATCTCGCGCGTCGGCAATTCGAACGGAAGATTTTTTCCGTCGCGGTTGAACGGAGCGTATGCGCCGGTCTTGGCGTTCATGCGGATGAGCACTTCTTCCTTGATGTGCCAGCTGTCGGGCACGGCGTAGACGTACTCGGCATCGGCGGCAAGCTGAACGCCGCCGCGTTTTTCTCCCCAGGCTTTCCTGCCGTTTGCGTCGATGCCGATGATGCCATCGCCACCCTCGGCGAACTGCCACGATACGATCATCATCTCGCCCGCGCGGGCGACGTTGAGCGGCGCCCCGTGATCGGCGCCCCACCCGCCGCTGCCCTTCGACGCTCCCCATGGCGGCGTGCCGGGATTGTAAAACGACATCTCGTATTCCGCGCCGATGCCGGTGTGATAAATGCCGCGAACCTTGTAATCCCCCGCTTCCACCAGCGGCCGTACGGGAGGCTGGTTGGGCGTGGGGTTGCGCTGTGGATCGGCGACAGCATCCCACGGCACCTCAACCGTGATCGTCTCGCCATTACGCGCGATGACGTAGTCGGCCGGATCGAGCCCCCCCATGTTCCGCACGCGTTCGCCAGCGGCGTTGTCGACCGCGAGCGAGAACGTAGCCGCGTTCTTAGGTAATTCGAGCCGGATCGGAATCGGCCCGGTCAATTTCGTTTCCGTACTGATGTACTGACGCGGTTCAACGTTGCCCGCGTCGACCAGCAGCGCATCGCCCCAGCCGCGCACGTTGGTCCAGAAAAACTCGCGATGCGTGTGCCCCGGCTGCACGTTGTCGGCATACCGATGGATCGGCCACCCGCCGCCGGACGGATCGCCCCAGAGCAGTTCGATCCCCAGCTTGAACTTCTCGCCCGCCGCCATCGCAGGCACGTTTTTGTAGATCAACTTCCAGGGGATGCGGATCTCCTGCACGTACCCCGCGCCGTCTTCGTCCGCCTTGAACGCCATCTGCACGCCTCCGCCCAGATCCGCGTTGCGCTTGGCGGTGTAGACGTCAACGGTCTGGCCCTTCCGGCTTTCGGCGATGTCGTTCCACACCGCGCGGTGCAGCACGGGCTGCTCTTCTGGCGTGTAATACCAAGTGGTGATCCACGTGTTCTGGTCGGCGGTGGCGAAGCGCATCTGGATGCAATCCGACTTCCAGCCGTCGCTCACGTTGAACTCGGGATTAATGTTGTTCACCATCGGCGTGGGGTCTTTCCACTTCGCCGCCAGGTAGAGCGCGTCGGCGTCGTGCATCGCGCTGATCTCGGCGGAGAAGCGGTTGCGAACCGACTTATCGGCAAAGATCCAGATGCGGCCGGACCAGTCCCACTCGTCCAGCTTGCCGTCGACGAGGACATCGCGCGTCTTGGGCAACACCAGCAGGCCTTCGTTCTGGCTTTGCCCGCCGATCATGTTCGTGCCGCCATACGCGTGGCCGGCGGCCAAGGCGAGCGACAACAACGCAGTGCGGAGTCGGTGGGATCGCATGGGTGAAACCCTCTCTTGAAATTCTGGGCCCGACGAGATCGGGCAGGCACATCACAGGCCGCTACCGCCGCCGGGGATAGCGAGAACGTCAGTCGACAAGTTCGTCTTCGAAGACCGCCGGAATCTCTTCGTGTGTGATCGTTCCGGGTTGCTGCAGTTGTCGATCGATCGATCGCACGCAAGCGTCGATCACCGACGCGGCGCTGTACCCGAGCCGGCGCGCGGGCACGACGCTCTGCATCGGCCAGGGGAAGTTGCAGTGAACGACGATGTTCAGATCGCGAACGTTCACGCCCGAGTTTACCAGCCCGGCCGCGGAGGCCTCGGCGAGGTTGTCGTCGGCGATGATCAGCCCGTCGGGCAGCTCGCGCTGCAGCGGGTTGAACAGCAGGTGGGTGATGTTCCGGGCGCAGCGAGCGAAATAGGGATTGATCGAAATCGTCCAGTATGGCCGCAGGTCCAGCCCGCGCTCGGCGGCGTCGGCTTGCCAGGCGCCGATCACGGTATCGTCGTAGCCTTCCGGCAGGATCACCGCCATCCGCCGCACGCCGCAGGCAATCATGTGATCCATCGCCCGATGCCGAAAACTGGTGTCATCCGGCGAGACCGTCGAGACGTTCGACCATCTTCGCGCGCGGGTGATCGCGACACGAGGAATGTCCGGTTCCTCGAGCAGCGGCGTCTGCTCCAGCGGGGTCGGGTTGGTCGTGAAAATCAGTCCGGCGATGCGATGGCGGCGCACTTCGCCAACCAACCTCATGAAATCTTCGTTGTCGGCGTGCCCATCAATGTTGTGCCACACGTCGATCAACTGCGCCCGCTCGCGGCGGCGACGCAGGACGTCGTTGTTCAGCGCGCTATAAAAACGGTTGGATTCCGACCCGGAGCAGAACACGAACGCGTACTTCGACAGGTGCGGCGGACGTTCGCTCACGAACGTGCCACGCGTGCCCATCGCGACCACGAAACCGTCGTCGGCCAGGTCGTCCAGCGCGTCCTGAACCGTCCGCGTGCTGGCGCCGAAGGTGACCGAGAGCTCGCGACGCGTCGGCAGACGCGCGCCAGGCCCCAGCGTGCCCGTCACAATCTGACGGCGGAGAAAATCGACGATCTCCTCCTGCCTCGCCGGACCACGACCACGCGATACCTGCGAAATAGGATCGGCAGATGTCGTGATGGTTTTCATAATCTAATCTTGATGAACAACAAGATATTAGATAAAAATACAAACGCAAGCTAAAAACAATGCAGCCGGGCAAGATGGCGTGACAGAAAGGGGAACATTTCGATTTCCTGTTGATCATCCTATGGAAATCAAGACTCCCCGAATGCAACATACATTCTTCTGACGGAGGACGGATGACACCGATGACTTCCCTGTTTGTGCTGGCGATCCTGATGGTCATGATCGCGGCCGGCTCGCAGGCATTTGCGCAGCAGGCCTCGTTTGCGGAGTTCGATCGCCGCGCTACTGAAGGTGAGCGACTGAACGTCGTCTTCTTCGGCGGCTCGCTCACGTGGGGCGCCAACGCCAGCGACCCTCAGCTCACCAGCTATCGCGCGCGGATGGCGGACCACCTTCGCGAGAAGTACCCGAAGGCCGCCTTCGCGTTCTACGATGCCGCGATCGGCGGGACGGGCTCGAAGCTCGGCATGTTCCGGCTTGAGCGTGACGTGCTGTCACGCAAGCCCGATCTGGTCTTCCTCGATTTCAGCGCCAACGACGATCTGACCGGCACCGACGTCATCACGCTCCGCAGCTACGAACAACTGCTGCGCGAGATGATCGGCCGCGGCACGCCGGTGGTGCAGGTGTTCTTCGGGTTCAAGTCGAACTTCGGCAAGAACTGGAACCCTGAAAAACTGACGCGCGTCATCGAGCACCGCAAGCTCGCCGCCGCTTATAACACCGGTGTTGGCGACTCGCTTCCTCACATCCAGGAAAAACTGACCAGCGGACAGGCGGACATCAACACGCTCTGGCCGTTCGACGGTGCACATCCTGATGACGCAGGCTACGCCCTCTTCGCCGAAGCAGTGCGAGACGGCTTCAGCCAAGCCATCGCCGACAAACGCGTCTGCACCGTGCCGGCCAAGCCGCTTTACGGCGAGGGCTTTCCGAAGCGCACCCGCCTTCGCCTCTCCGAACAAAAGTTGCCGGCCGGATGGAAGGTGAAAAAACCATTTCGCACCTCGTTGTATTTTGACGGGATGCCCAGCCGCTGGATGGACGACGTCGCCTACTGCGACAGCAAGGATCGCGACGGCGTCGAACCGCTGGTCGTCGAATTTCAGGGCAGCTTCGTCGCGTTGTTCGGCCAAGCCGATCCGCATGGCCTCGGTTTCACAGTTGAGCTCGACGGCAAGCCGCTGACGTTCAAACCTAACGCCAAAACCGAACCCACGCCGGTGTGGAACTTCAACACCCAACGGCTGACGAACGCGTATGAATCCGGCCGGCTGTTCGTCTTCCGGCAGATCGCCGACGATCTGGAGGACGGCCCTCACACGTTGAAGATCACTCCCGTCTGGCCCGCCGAGGGGCAACCCGCCGGCCAACTGCATATCGAAAGCATCTGCACTGCCGGCCGATAGAATCCCGCAATAAGAATTACGATAGGTTTCCGATGGATCTCATCACGCTCAACCAGGCCGTTCAGGACGAACGGTTTGAAACCGTTCGCAGACATTGTCAGCAAGCGTTTCGCGCCGACCCCGACAACCAGACGCTGCTGCGGCTGTTGCACGCCGCACACCGCGGCATGTCGGAAATGCGACAGGCCATCGCGGTGCTCGACCGCATCCGCCCCGAGAACGACGCAGACCGATTTCCGCTGGCGATCATGCGGGCCGAAGACATCGCCACCCTCAAGAACACAGCCTTTTACCGCGTTTCTGAGGAGGCGCAACGAGGGCTCACCTACGAACAGTACCTCGATAAGATCAACGCCCTCGCCGCCGAGCAATTAGCAGCGGCGGAATCGTTGATCCGGTCGGACGATCAGCGGGCGCTGCTCGCGGCCGCTCGTCGCAAGTGCCGCATTGGCCCCGACGCCGACCCCGAATATCCGCCCGCCGTCACACCCGCGCCGCCAACGGTGTTTGGAACTGTCACCGGCACGCTGCGTTTCACCGACGGTTCGCCGGCCGCCGGCGTAAAGGTCGTGTTGGGATTGGGGAGCGACGCCGCCAATATCCACATCCCGTCCGTGATCGCTTCGGGCTTCGGCCATCTCCCGCCGATCAAACGTCCGGATACGATGACCGGACAGACCGATCCCGACGGACGATTCACCATCCAGCGCGTGCCGGCAGGCCAACACGCCTTTGTGGCAGCGGGCCTCGACGACGCGCAGTTCGACATCGCAACCCGCTTTGTGTCGCAAGGGTTCTCCGTTGAAGCTGATCGGGCAACCCATCTGGATCTCACGATCGGCGACTGGCAAAGCGCCCCGCCGCTTCCGCCGGGCAAAATTTCGCCGGAATCGCTCACCCTTGACGGCGTCACCTATCGCAAGCTGTACGAACAGCGCCTGCGAAACGTTTTTAACTTCGAATTCCCGCGTCAACTCATCGGGTTCAACCGCCCCGCCGGCGCGACCGATCCGGATCGGTTGCTGTTGGTGGGGCCGGATTCGCGACCCGTCGATTTCCAACTGTCGAACAACCGAATCGAGTTTTTCGCCAGCCTCGGCGGCGGCGCTGAATCGAGCTATGCGTTGTACGAAGCAGTCACGGGTAAGCCACGACGAGAAGAGAAGCCGTCGCTTATCCGCGAGGAGCCCGACGGCAGCCTGCTTCTCGACACCGGCCCGGCGCGGTTCCGCGTTGCCGGTCCCGGTTCGCCCATCGGCGCCCCGCCGCTGCTGGCCGTTCAAGGCGTCGACCGCATCTGGCGCGGCCGGGGACGAATACGATTGCCCGAAGGCGTCTCGATCGTCGGCCGCATGACCGAGACGCTTGAGTGCGGACCGGTCAAGGCATCCGTCCGCGTTCAGTATGAACTTACCGGCGGGCATCGCTACGCCCTCACGTTTACGGTCCACCGCGACGAGGCGTACCTGCTGGCGCACGAAGTCGCGCCCGATCTCGCCGGCGCGGCGTTCGAATTCTCGCTCCAGGAGTTCGCCGGCGGGCGAGCGTATCTGCACTGGACGCCCGAAAACCGCGGCGGCATGCACTGGCATGACCTGCCGAACGAAGAGCGCGAACTGGCGCGGCTGCAGGAATCGATCGCCTGGTGGATTCCACCCTGCGGTTTCGCCTACGCGATGACCGCCGGTCAGATGGACAGCCAGGATTACCTCGGCGTCTTCACCATCCGCCGAGGCGACTGGATCGATCGCGAGTTTCATCGACTCGCCCAGGGCCCCGGCGACGACCGGCGCGAACTCGATTGGCCGTTCCCCGAGATGATCGGCTCGACCATCTCCATGATCACCGCCAACACCGACGCCGCCGGCGAGCCGTCGTTCCGCTTCAAGTTCTTCGACGGCGAACGACACTGGGGCCTGCTCGTTTCCAGCCTCGACGAGAACGACGGCTACTACAAGCAGATCTCGGCGGTGCAGCACAAGTGCTCATCGCCGCGATTGGACGCGTTCAAGGACTGGCATCTCGACGAGCAGGACTGCGTCCAGCGGCCGCACGTCGTGGCGCGGCGCGAGAACCTTCGCCACCTGCGCCAAAAGCGAAACTCGCCCGCGTTCGCGTCGATCTGGAAGCGCATCGTCGAAGGCACCAAGGGCGCCGCGACCGGCCTTCGCTTCGCCATCGATGGCGATCCGGCTGCGGCGTGGCAGAAGAAGCAGGAACTCGTCCGCGAGGCGATCGTCCGCTCCCGCCTCGTCCTGCTCGGCCGCGACTATTCCGACGCCTACAGCCCCGTCGGCGGCAGGCCGATCACGCCCTGGGTCGAAGAGTACGACCTCATCGCCGCCAGCGGCGTCTTCACGCCCGACGAAGAAAGGCTGGTCCGCCAGTTCTTCATGCTCATGGGCCACCTGTTCGTCGAGCCCGATTTCATGAACTGGAAGTTCAACAGCCGCAACGCCAACTTCGAGGCCGACCGCGTGGACATCGTCGGCTCGATCGGCCTCGTGTTCCACGGCAACCCCGACGCGGATCGCTTCGTCGCCCACGCGGTGGAACTGATGGAGCGATCCATCAACGTCTACTGCACGCCCGGCAGCGGCAAGTGGTACGAGAATCCCGCCTGCTACTACCTTCAGGCATCGCGCTGCCGCACCAACCTCGCCTTCCACCTCGCCACGCACCAGATCATGGACCCGACGCGCATCGAGCGGATGAAGGATTTCCTTCGCTGGGGCGTGCTCTTGCTGACCCCGCCGGCGCCCAGCCGGTACAGCGTGATGCGCGACGGCACGGGCGACGACGAAGGCTATCGTCGCACGACGAAGGTGCGGCGCATCCCGCCCATCGGCGATCACGCGCACCTCGGCCCATGGGTGCCGGATCACTACGCGCTGATGGCCAAGCTGTACCGCGAATCCGACCCCGCGTTCGCCGACCTGCTGCTGTGGGCCTGGCAGACCGGCGGGCAGGACGGCGGATACTTCGGCAACGCCCCGCCGGTGTTCGCGAGCCTGAACGAGTCCGACATGCCGCGCGCCCCCGAGCCGCACCTGACGAGCCGCCGGCTCGAAGGCTTCGGCGCAGTGTTCCGCGGGCACTTCGGGCAGGAGAACGAATTCTACCTGCTCTTCAAACAAGGCCCCGGCGGATATCGATTCCACCGTACCGAGGGCAGCATCATCCTCTTCGCCGACGGCAAACCGCTCATCTACGACGGCGGCGAGGCGGGCGAGACGTGGCGGCACAGCACGCTCTCGTTCTACGACACGCACATGCCCATGGCGCCGGGACACGTCGAGCGCTTCGCCTCACTCGACGGGCTCGATTTCTGCCAGGGCGTTCATCCGGTCGCGCTGAAGCCGGGCGACCCGGTCTACCTCAGCGACAAGTGCGATCACGAACTCGTTGAACTGGCGTACAAGCGATTCGACGAGCCCAACCCCGCCATCTCGCGCACGGTGACGTGGATCAAGGACGAGTACGTCATCCTGCACGACGAACTCGACCTCGATTCCGGCGTCTCGTCGCACTGGCATTTGCAGGTGGTCTCCGACCAGCATGCCGGCGACGCCGCGAGCGGCTACGTCTTCAAGGGCCGCTTCGGCGCCGACCTGCAGGTGCTGCTGCCCGACCAGACGTTCGCGAGCGAGTCGATCGACCAAGTGCCGATCCTCGACGTGAAGCCCCACGAAGGCGGCAGCTTCTCGATGCGACACCTGCAAGTCTCCGCCCCCGCCGCCGACCGCTACCTCGCCGTGCTGCGGCCGCTGTCCGCGAAGCGAACACCGGTGGCCGCGCAAAGCCTTCTATCCGGATCGATCGTCTGCGGCGTCCACGTGACCGGCGACGACATCGACGATCGCATCTTCTTCCGCCGCAACGGTACAACGGTCGAATCGGATGACTTCGCCTTCACCGGACATTACGGCGCACTGCTGCGGCGGCCAACCCGTGAGGAACTGGTACTCATCGGCGCCGGATCGCTCCGATCCGGATCGCTGACGCTCGAATCTGATGGGCCGATTGCGTCGATGAGCATCGCGAACGGCCAGGCGGCGTTGACCTTGGAGGGAATCGGTACGGTTCACGTTACGCGCGATGAGGTTACGAGCGATTTCCAGAGTGATGGCGATCGACGAACGATCACCATCCCTTCGCCGCCGACGGCGGGCACGGCACGGTAGCCAGCGGACGTTGACCGGCGTCGCGTCGCCCGTTGTTTGCCCGTCGATTTCCGCGCTCAACCGAGCGTTTTCAGAAATGCGTTGAACTCTTCGTCCTTGATGTTCACGGTGTGCTTTTCTTCCGGGTACGCGCCGCTGCGCACCTCGTTGCAGAGGGCTTTGAAGGCTTCGATTCGCAGTTTCTGGACGCGCGCTTCTTCAGCGCCGACGTTGCCATAAACCTTGGCATGACGCGGGATGTGGCCGGCGTTGGTGCCCAACACGTCGGTGGCGAACAAGTATTGGATCGTCGCGCCCGATCCGCTGCCCATGGACGCAAGAATGAGCTTATCCAGACGCCGGTTGATCTCCGCCGCCACCTTTGCGGGGACGATTTCGATCTCGACGCCGATCGCGCCGGCGTCCTGGTACGACTTGGCATGCTCATACACCTTGCGCGCTTCGTCCGCCGTCTTGCCGATCGCACGCGTCCCGCCGACCCACGTGGAGCGATACGGCACAAAGCCGACGTGGCCGATCACCGGGATGCTCTCGCGGGACATCGTTTCGATGATCTTCGGGCTCATCGCCGTATAGACGGCGTCGGCGCCCATGGTCATCAGTTCAAACCCGGCCCGCACCGCCTGATCCGGACCCGACACCTCAGGAAGGTTGACCTCATGCGCCGAAATGATGAACACCTCCGGCACGGCAGGGCGGATTTTCGGCAGGTCGTCCTTCATGCACATGATGATTTCGACGCCCGCCTCAGCACAGGCGATCGCCTCGTTAACGTCGCTCGTGCGAATCTCCGTGAAAACGCGTCCGTTCTTCTTCGCCTCGAACAGATCGTGAATGGTGAGTTTGGGCATGGTTCACATTCTATAGCGATGCGCTTTTTGTTGTAGCTGCGACGCCTG